>NZ_SSXB01000002.1:0-122747 GCF_021698995.1 Blastococcus sp. KM273129
CTTCCGGGCCACACCTGGGTCATCTGGGGAGTTCCTCCTGCGCAGGGCGCCCCCAGCCCCGGGGCGCCCTGCGCAGGAGGAACTCCCCAGATGACCCAGGTGTGGCCCGGAAGCGCCTACCCCCTCGGCGCCACGTACGACGGCACCGGGACCAACTTCGCGATCTTCAGCGAGGTGGCCGAGAAGGTCGAGCTGTGCCTCTTCGACGACGAGGGCAACGAGGAGCGGATCCGCCTGCCGGAGATGGACGGCTTCGTCTGGCACGCCTTCCTCCCCGGCGTCCACGCCGGGCAGAAGTACGGCTTCCGCGTCCACGGCCCCTACGCCCCCGAGCAGGGGCTGCGCTGCAACCCCAACAAGCTGCTGCTCGACCCGTACGCGAAGGCGATCGACGGCCAGGTGGCCTGGCACCCCTCGTGCTTCGGCTACGACTTCGAGACCAAGGAGCGCAACGACGAGGACTCGGCCCCGCACATGCCGAAGTCCGTCGTCGTCAACCCGTACTTCGACTGGGGCGTCGACCGCCCGCCGAGGACGCCGTACAACAAGACGATCATCTACGAGGCCCACGTCAAGGGGCTGACGATGACCAACCCGCGGATCCCCGAGGAGCTGCGCGGAACCTACGCCGGCATCGCCCACCCGGCGACGATCGAGCACCTCACCGATCTCGGCGTCACCGCCCTCGAGCTGCTGCCGGTGCACCGGTTCGTGCAGGACGACACCCTCCAGCAGAAGGGCCTGCGCAACTACTGGGGTTACAACACGATCGGCTTCTTCGCGCCGCACGACGAGTACGCCAGCGACACGACGGCGGGCCAGCAGGTGCAGGAGTTCAAGGGGATGGTGCGCGCGCTGCACGAGGCGGGCATCGAGGTCATCCTCGACGTGGTCTACAACCACACCGCCGAGGGGAACCACCTCGGCCCCACCCTGTCGTTCAAGGGCATCGACAACCGGGCGTACTACAAGCTCGTCGAGGGCGACGAGCAGTACTACATGGACTACACCGGCACCGGGAACACGCTCAACGTCCGCACCCCGCAGGCGCTGCAGCTGATCATGGACTCGCTGCGCTACTGGGTCACCGAGATGCACGTCGACGGCTTCCGCTTCGACCTCGCCTCCGCGCTGGCCCGCGAGCTGCACGCGGTGGACCGGCTGGCCACCTTCTTCGACCTCGTCCACCAGGACCCGGTCGTCAGCCAGGTGAAGCTCATCGCCGAGCCCTGGGACGTCGGCGAGGGCGGCTACCAGGTCGGCAACTTCCCGGCGCTGTGGACCGAGTGGAACGGGAAGTACCGCGACACCGTCCGCGACTTCTGGCGCGGCGAGGGCGGCACGATCGGCGAGTTCGCCGACCGCATCTCGGGCTCCTCGGACCTCTACCAGCACTCGGGCCGGCGACCGGTGGCCAGCATCAACTTCGTCACCGCGCACGACGGGTTCACGCTCAACGACCTCGTCTCCTACAACGAGAAGCACAACGAGGCCAACGGCGAGGGCAACAACGACGGCGAGAGCCACAACCGCAGCTGGAACTGCGGCGTCGAGGGGCCCACCGACGACCCGGAGGTCCTGCAGCTGCGCGCCCAGCAGCGGCGCAACTTCATCACCACGATGATGCTCAGCCAGGGCGTGCCGATGCTGCTGCACGGCGACGAGCTGGGCCGGTCGCAGGGCGGCAACAACAACGGCTACTGCCAGGACTCCGAGCTCACCTGGATCGACTGGGAGAACGTGGACGAGGGGCTGCTCGAGTTCACCAAGAAGGTGACCCGCCTGCGGCACGACCACCCGACGTTCCGCCGTCGCCGCTTCTTCCACGGCCGCCCCGTCCGCCGCGGGCTGGGCGACCCGGTGCCCGACATCGCCTGGCTCGCCCCCTCGGGCGAGGAGATGGCCGACGAGGACTGGGACGCCGCCTACGCCAAGTCGCTGGCGGTCTACCTCAACGGCGTCGGGATCCGGGAGACCGACGAGCGCGGCGAGTACGTCTCCGACGACCACTTCTACCTGGCCTTCAACGCCTCCCACGAGCCGATCGAGTTCGCCCTGCCCAGCTCCGACTACTCGCAGAGCTGGACGCCGGTCCTCGACACGGCCGAGATGCACGAGGTGGAACCGGTCGAGATCAAGCCGGGCGAGAAGGTCACCGTGCAGGGCCGCTCGATCGTCGTCCTGACCGGCCCCGCCCAGTGAGCCGGCCCATCCGGGTGCCCGGGGACGAGCGCCGTCGCGGGACCCCCGCGGCGACGTACCGGCTGCAGGTGCACGCCGGCTTCCCGCTGCAGGACGCCGCCGAGGTCGCCGGGTACCTCGCCGACCTCGGCGTCACGCACGCGTACTCGTCCCCGCTGCTGCGATCGGCCGAGGGCAGCAACCACGGGTACGACACCGTGGACCACGCCCACGTCGACGAGGCCCGGGGCGGGCAGGCCGGCTTCGACCGGTTCGTCGCCGCGCTGCACGAGCACGGCCTCGGGCTCGTGCTCGACCTGGTGCCCAACCACATGGGCGTCGACGACCCCGCGGCCGCGCCGTGGTGGTGGGACGTGCTCCAGCACGGGCAGGGCAGCGCCCACGCCGACGCCTTCGACATCGACTGGGACTTCGGCGGCGGCAGGGTGCGCATCCCCGTCCTGGGCTCGGCGGACGACGTCGAGAAGCTGGAGGTGGTCGGTCGGGCGGGTGGGGCTGACGGAGACGGCGAGCTGCGGTACTACGGCAACCGCTTCCCGATCGCGCCCGGCACCGGTGAGGGCACGCCGCAGGAGGTGCACGCCCGGCAGCACTACGAGCTGGTCGACTGGCGCCGCGCCGACTCCGACCTGAACTACCGGCGGTTCTTCGCCATCAACACCCTGGCCGGCCTGCGGGTCGAGGACCCGGCCGTCTTCGACGCCACCCACGAGCTGGTGCTGCGCTTCGTGCGGGACGGCGCCGTCGACGGCCTGCGCATCGACCACCCGGACGGGCTGGCCGACCCGAAGGGCTACCTCGACCGGCTGGCCGAGGCGTCGGAGGGCCGCTGGACCGTCGTCGAGAAGATCCTCGAGCCCGGCGAGGACCTGCCGGCGAGCTGGGCGACGGCGGGGACCACCGGCTACGACGCGCTCGCCGAGGTGGACCAGCTGCTGGTCGACCCGGCCGGGGAGCCGGCGCTCACCGCGCTGGACACCGAGCTGGCCGGCCGGCAGGTCGACTACGCCCAGCTGGTGCACGACTGCAAGCGCGAGGTCACCGACGGGATGCTCGGCTCGGAGGTGGCCCGGCTGGTGCGGGTGATCGGCGAGCTGCCCGGCGCCGACCGGACGCAGCAGACCGAGGCGCTGGCCGAGCTCCTGGCCAGCTTCCCGGTCTACCGGAGCTACCTGCCCGACGGCCGCGAGCACCTCGACGGGACGGTGGCGGCGGTGCGCGCACGCCGCCCCGATCTCGCCGCCGCGCTGGACGCCCTGCACCCGGTCCTCTCGCAGGCCGGTACCGAGGCGGCCACCCGCTTCGAGCAGACCAGCGGGCCGGTGATGGCCAAGGGCGTCGAGGACAGCGCGTACTACCGGTGGTCCCGGTTCGTCGCGCTCAACGAGGTCGGCGGCGACCCGGCCCGCTTCGGCAGCACGGTCACCGAGTTCCACGCAGCCCAGCAGCGGCGCCAGCAGGTGCGGCCGGAGTCGATGACCACGCTGTCGACGCACGACACCAAGCGCAGCGAGGACGTCCGCGCCCGGCTGGCCGTGCTCGCCGAGCTGCCCACCGAGTGGGCGCAGCTCGTGCGCGGCTGGCTGACCCGGCACCCGCTGGCCGACCGCCCGCTGGCGCACCTCGTCTGGCAGAACCTGGTGGGCGCCTGGCCGCTGTCCCGCGAGCGCGCGCACGCCTACGCGGAGAAGGCCGCCCGCGAGGCGGGCACCGCGACCACCTGGACCGATCCCGACGAGGCGTTCGAGGCGCAGCTGCACGCGCTGGTCGACGCGGCCTTCGACGACCCCACCAAGAGGTCGGAGATCGACGCGTTCGTCACCCGGATCACCCCGCTGGGCTGGTCGAACTCGCTCACCCAGAAGCTGCTGCAGCTGACCATGCCCGGTGTGCCGGACGTCTACCAGGGCACCGAGCTGTGGGACTTCTCGCTGGTCGACCCGGACAACCGCCGCCCCGTGGACTACGCGCTGCGCCGCCGGCTGCTCGCGCAGCTGGACGGCGGCGAGGTGCCGGCGGTGGACGAGACCGGGGCGGCCAAGCTGCTGGTCGTCTCCCGCACCCTGCGCGCCCGCCGCGACCACCCCGGGTGGTTCGCCGGGTACGAGCCGGTGGAGGTCACCGGCTCGGCGGCCGACCACCTGGTGGCCTACGACCGCGGCGGGGTCGTCGCCGTGGGGACCCGGCTGCCGGCGGCGCTGGCCCGGACCGGCTGGGGCGACACCGCCCTGCAGCTGCCCAACGGCGCGTGGGAGGACCTGCTGACCGGCACCCGGGTGGTCTCCGACATCGCAGGGATCGCCGTCGACGCGCTGCTCAGCCGCCTCCCGGTGGCCCTGCTGGTCCGCGCCTGACGTCGGGCGGGATGGCCCGCGCCCGGCCGGCGGTCAGCCGGTCGGGGCGGCGCTCCCCCGCGCGGCCAGGCGCGGGTCCGCCGGTGCGCCGGCAGCGGGGCGCGGGAACGCCGGCAGGGTCCACCGGGAGCCGAGCCACGCGTCGAACGACGGGGGCTCGAACGGCATGACCTCACCCCGCGGCGCCCGGCAGCCGGCCGTCATCCCACGGCGCGGTGCAGTCCGGCCGGTGGCCCGGCAGGCGTCGACCGTGCGCTCCGGAGCCCACGGCGGCACGCTCCCCACGGCCCGGGTGTCGCAGGGCACGCCCCCGCCCGACCGCGCCGACGGTTCGACGGCCGCCGTCCGGGAAGGACACCGTCCGTCCCCGCCCGACCCCGCCCAGGAGGCCCCGCATGCCCGCACCCGTCGAGTTCGCCGTCTGGGCCCCGCTGCCCGAGCGGGTGCGCGTGCAGGTCGACGGCGCCACGCACGACATGCAGCGGGACGACGCCGGGTGGTGGCGCGCCGAGGTGGAGGCGCGCCCCGACGCCGACTACGGCTTCCTCCTCGGCGACGACGACGGGAAGGCCTACCCGGACCCCCGCTCGCGCCGCCAGCCCGACGGCGTGCACGGACTCTCCCGCCGCTTCGACCCCGCGGCGCACGCGTGGGGCGACGGCGCCTGGACCGGCCGGCCGCTCGCCGGGGGTGTGGTCTACGAGCTGCACGTGGGCACCTTCACGCCCGAGGGCACGCTGGACGCGGCGATCGGCAGGCTCGACCACCTGGTCGACCTCGGCGTCGACTTCGTCGAGCTCCTGCCGGTCAACGGCTTCGACGGCACCCGCAACTGGGGCTACGACGGCGTCCTCTGGTACACGGTCCAGGAGACCTACGGCGGCCCGGCGGCCTACCAGCGGTTCGTCGACGCCTGCCACCAGCGAGGGCTCGGCGTCATCCAGGACGTCGTCTACAACCACCTGGGCCCGTCGGGCAACTACCTGCCGCTGTTCATGCCGATCTTCAGCGAGGGCGGCGCGAACACCTGGGGCGAGTCGGTCAACCTGTCGGGGCCGGACTCCGACGAGGTGCGCCGCTACATCCTCGACAACGCCCTGATGTGGCTGCGCGACATGCACGTCGACGGGCTGCGCCTGGACGCCGTGCACGCGCTGGTCGACGAGCGGGCCACCCACCTGCTGGAGGAGCTGGCCGAGGAGGTCGACCGGCTCTCCGCCGCCGTCGGCCGGCCGCTCACCCTGATCGCCGAGAGCGACCTCAACGACCCGCGGATGGTCACGCCGCGGATCGCCGGCGGCACCGGCATCCACGCCCAGTGGAGCGACGACTTCCACCACGCGCTGCACGCCACGCTGACCGGCGAGGGCCAGGGCTACTACCGCGACTTCGCCGACGCCGGGCTGGGCGGGCTGGCGAAGACGCTCACCGGCGCCTTCTTCCACGACGGCGCGTGGTCGAGCTTCCGCCGCCGGCACCACGGCCGGCCGGTGGACACCGCGCACCTGCCCGGCTGGAAGTTCCTCGGCTACCTGCAGGACCACGACCAGATCGGCAACCGCGCCGTCGGCGACCGGATCTCGGCGGCCCTCTCCCCCGGCCTGCTGGGTGTCGGCGCGACCCTGGTGCTCACCAGCCCGTTCACCCCCATGCTCTTCATGGGCGAGGAGTGGGGCGCCGCCACGCCGTGGCAGTTCTTCACCAGCCACACCGACCCGGAGATCGGGCGGGCGACGGCGGAGGGCCGCAAGGGCGAGTTCGCCGAGCACGGGTGGGACGCCGACGAGGTGCCCGACCCGCAGGACCCGGAGACCTTCCGCCGTTCCAAGCTGGACTGGGCCGAGCCGGGGAAGGAGCCGCACGCCGGGCTGCTGGCCGTGCACCGGGCCCTGCTGGCGCTGCGCCGGCAGCACCCGGAGCTGGCCGACCCCGACCTGCGCGCGGTCGAGGTGAGCTGGGACGACGAGGACCGCACCGTCACGGTGCACCGCGGGTCGCTGCGGGTCGTGGCCAACCTGGCCGGCCAGCCGCGCGAGGTCGACCTGGACCGGGCGGCGACCGCCGTGGTGTTCTCCACCGGTGACGCGCCCCGGCTCGACGGCACGACCGTGACCCTCCCCGCCGAGAGCGCCGCCGTGCTGGCCACCCGCTGACGTGCGCCGCCTGCTCCCCGACCCGGCCCCGCTCGACGACGACGCGCTGGTCGAGGCCTACCGGCTGCCGCCCGGTCGCTCGCTGCGGGTGAACTTCATCGCCTCGCCGGACGGTGCGACCACCGTCGGCGGGAAGAGCGAGGGACTGGGCTCCCCCGGCGACCGGCGGGTGTTCCGGGTGCTGCGCGCGCTGGCCGACGTCGTCCTCGTCGGGCACGGCACGGCGTCGGCCGAGGGCTACCGGCCGGTGCTGCCGGGCTCCGCCGTCGGCCGGCTGCGGGAGTCGATCGGCCGGCCGCCGACGGCGCCGGTCGCGGTGGTCACCCGGCGGGCGTCGCTGGACCCGGCCTCGGCGCTGGTCACCGGCGCCGTCTCCCCCACCCTCGTCGTCACCTGCGCCGCCGCCGCCCCCGACCGCCGCGCGGCGCTCGCCGCCGCCGGCGCGGAGGTGCTCGTCTGCGGCGACGACGACGTCGAGCTGCCCGCCGCGCTGTCCGCCCTGGCCGACCGCGGGCTCGCGCAGGTCACCTGCGAGGGCGGGCCGCAACTGCTGCGCAGCGCGCTGGCCGCCGGCGTCGTCGACGAGCTGGACCTGTCCGTCGCCCCGGCGCTGGTCGGCGGGGAGACGCGGCTGCTGGACGCCGCGCTGCCCGCCCCGGTCCGGCTGGAGCTCCGGCAGCTGCTGGAGGAGGACGGCATGCTGTTCGCCCGCTACGCGGTGGAGCCGGAGGGGCGTCAGCCTTCCTCGTCCGCGGGCGGTCGGTAGCCGGTCCCCCGAGCTCTGCCAGGGTCTCGTCCACCGTGAGCGGAACCGCCGTCTCCGGGTTCGCCACCGAGCCGCCGCTGCCGATCGCCAGCACGACGGACGCCATCGCGACGTCGTCAGGCGCCTCCCAGAGGTTGACCCCGTCGTGCGAGCCGAACGCGTACCAGAACCCGTGCAGGTTCCCGCCCACCGGCTCGATGTGGGCCCGCGCGGCCACCCGGCGGCCCTCGGGACCGGCGATCAGCCTCTTCCAGGTCTCCGGCGGGTGGCTGAACCTGGTCAGGTACATGGGCATCCGCGCCTCCCGGGGGCCGTCCCCCGCCCCGGGGACGCCGGAACCTCCTGCGCACTCCGTCGAGGCCCCCGTGCGCCCCTCGGCTGATTGACTGACCGGCATGGACCTCCCGCTGCTGCCGCCGGTGAAGCCGATGCTCGCGAAGGCCGCCACCAAGGTGCCCGTCGGCGACGAGTGGTTCTACGAGCCCAAGTGGGACGGCTTCCGGTGCATCGTCTTCCGCGACGGCGACGAGGTCGAGCTCGGCAGCCGCAACGAGCGCCCGCTCACCCGGTACTTCCCCGAGGTCGTCGCCGCGGTGAAGGCCAACCTGCCCGAGCGGTGCGTCGTCGACGGCGAGATCGTCGTGCCGCGGGACGACCGGCTGCACTTCGAGGCGCTGCTGCAGCGCATCCACCCGGCCGAGTCCCGCATCAACCTCCTCGCCGAGCAGACCCCGGCGTCCTTCGTCGCCTTCGACCTGCTCGCGCTCGGGGACGAGTCGCTGCTGGAGACGCCGTTCGCGCAGCGCCGGGCCCGGCTCGAGGCCGCCCTGGCCGGGGCCCGCCCGCCGGTGCACCTGACCGGCGTCACGCGGGACGCCGCCACCGCCGAGCGCTGGTTCGAGACCTTCGAGGGCGCCGGCCTCGACGGCGTCGTCGCCAAGTCCGCCGACCTGCCCTACGGCCCGGACCAGCGGCTGATGACCAAGGTCAAGCACGTGCGGACGGCGGACTGCGTCGTCGCCGGTTTCCGCTGGCACAAGAGCGGGCCGGTCGTCGGCTCCCTGCTGCTCGGCCTGTACGACGGCGAGGAGCTGCAGCACATCGGCGTCGCGGCGTCCTTCCCGATGGCCCGCCGGGCCGAGCTGGTCGAGGAGCTCGCGCCCTACCGGGCCGAGGCGCTCGACGGTCACCCGTGGCAGGACTGGGCCGACGCGCAGGTGCAGGCCGACGGCGAGCAGCGGATGCCCGGCGCGGTCAGCCGGTGGAACGCCAAGAAGGACCTCTCGTGGGTGCCGCTGCGCCCCGAGCTCGTCGTCGAGATCAAGTACGACCAGCTCGAGGGGCGTCGACTTCGTCACACCGGCCACTTCCTCCGCTGGCGCCCCGACCGGGACCCCCGCAGCTGCACGTACGACCAGCTCGACGTGCCGGTCCGCTACGACCTGGCCGAGGTGCTGGGGTAGCGGAGGACCTCCACCGGTGGCCCTCCTGCGGGGCGCCGTCGCGGGCTTCGCGGGCGGTCGGGGGCGGCCGGGTCCTTATGCTCGTGATCATGCGTCTGCACCGTGGCCTCCCGGCCGCCGCGTCCGGCCTGCTGCTGGCCCTGCCCCTCGTGCTCGCCGGCTGCACCTCCTTCGGGGAGAGCGCCGAGGAGCCGGCGGCGAGCACCAGCACGGCTCCGGCCGAGCCCGAGGTCGCGCCGATCGAGTGGACCGACTGCGATGCGCAGATCCAGCCGCTCGTCCAGGGGCAGCCGGGCAGCGAGCGCGACATCGCCTTCGAGTGCGGTCGCACCGACGTGCCGATCAGCTACGACGAGCCCGGCGGCGCCACGCTGCCCCTCTTCCTCGTCCGGGCGTCGCTGGCCGGGCAGACCGACGAGCTCGGCTCCCTCGTGGTCAACCCCGGCGGTCCGGGCGGCTCCGGCGCCGACGCCGCCATCGGCCTGGCGCTCACCCTCCCCGAGGACGTGCTGCGCCGCTTCGACGTCGTCGGCTTCGACCCCCGCGGCGTGGGGCTGTCCACGCCGGTCGAGTGCATCCCCCAGGAGCTGAAGGACCGCGCGATCGCCGCCGAGCCGCGCCCCACCACCGACGAGCAGCTCGACGCCGTCTTCGCCCTGTCCCGCGAGATCGCCGAGGGCTGCGCCGAGGAGTACGGCGAGGCGCTCGGCACGTTCAACACCGTGGACACCGCCCGCGACATGGAGCAGCTGCGGCAGGCCCTCGGCGAGGAGCAGCTGACCTACCTCGGCTACTCCTACGGCACCACGCTGGGCTCCACCTACGCCGAGCTCTACCCCGACCGGGTGCGCGCGATGGTGCTCGACGCCGCGGTCGACCCCGACGTGGACGCGGTCGCCGACGCCGAGGCCCGCGCCGCCGCGTTCGAGGCCGGCTTCGACACGTTCGCCGAGAACTGCCGCGGCCTCATCGCCGGCTGCCCGCTGGGCGACGACCCCCGGCGCTTCCTCGAGGACCTGCTCGCCCAGGCGCAGGCCACGCCCGTCCCGAGCAGCGAGGAGGGCGAGACCCGGCAGGCGACCCCCGGCGTCATCCTCACCGCGGTGCAGGCCGCGCTGTACGACACCGCCTCCTGGCCGCAGCTCGCGCAGGGCCTCGCCGCGGCGCGCGACGGCGACGCGCGCCTGCTGTTCAGCCTGGCCGACGACTACAGCGGGCGGCTCGAGGACGGCACCTACTCCAACCTGCTCGACGCCAACGTGGCGATCAACTGCGCCGACACCGAGGAGACCGTGCCCGAGGAGCGGGTGCGGGAGCTGGCCGGCGAGTGGGGCGCCCGGTACCCGCTGTTCGGGGCCGGCGCGGCCGCCGGGCTGTTCACCTGCTCGGTGTGGGACGCCGAGCGCACCCCGCTGCCCGAGCGCGACGCCGAGGGCAGCGCGCCGATCCTCGTCGTCGGCACCGCGGGCGACCCGGTGACCCCGCTCCCCGGCGCCGTCGACCTCGCCGAGGACCTCGACAGCGGCGTCCTGCTCACCTGGCAGGGCCAGGGGCACACCGCCTACCCCAAGACGGAGTGCGTGACGGCCGCGGTCAACGCCTACCTCATCGACCTGGCGGCTCCCGTGGACGGGCTCACCTGTCCTGCGTGAGACTCGGCAGCCCACCGACGAGCGGAGCGACGCGATGGCCAGCAGCAGCAAGGACGCCGTCGTCCTGCAGGTCGACGGGCGCGAGGTGCGGGTCTCCAACCCGGAGAAGCCGTACTTCCCCGAGCACGGCATCCGGAAGATCGACGTCGTCGAGTACTTCCTCGCCGTGGGCGACGGGATCCTCTTCGCGCTGAGGGACCGGCCGACGACGCTGGAGCGCTGGCCGGGCGGGGTGTTCGAGGGCGCCCGCATCTCCACGCGGGCGGACAACAGCGGCGACGCGTTCTACCAGAAGCGGGTGCCGAGGAACGCGCCCGACTGGGTGCCGACGGCGCACATCACCTTCCCCAGCGGGCGGACCGCCGACGAGATCGCACCGGACTCGGTCGCCGTCGTCGCCTGGTGCGCCAACCTCGGCACCCTGACCTTCCACCCGTGGCCGGTCGGCAAGGCGGACGTCGAGTCGCCGGACCAGATCCGCATCGACCTCGACCCGCAGCCGGGCACCGGCTTCGCCGACGCGGTGCGGGTCGCGCCGCACGTGCGGGAACTGCTGCACGAGTTCGGCATGGAGGGGTGGCCGAAGACCTCCGGCGGGCGTGGCGTGCACGTCTACGTGCCGATCCAGCCGCGCTGGACGTTCACCGAGGTGCGGCACGCCGTCATCGCCTTCGGCCGCGAGCTGGAGCGGCGTCTCCCCGACCAGGTGACGATGTCGTGGTGGAAGGAGGAGCGCGGCGAGAAGATCTTCATCGACTACAACCAGATGGCCCGGGACCGCACCATCGCGTCGGCCTACTCCATCCGGCCCAAGCCGCACGCCCCGGTCTCCGCGCCGGTCGACTGGGACGAGCTCCCCGACGTGCACCCCACCGACTTCACCGTGCTGACCATGCCCGAGCGCTTCCGGGCGGTGGGTGACAAGCACGCCGGGCTGGCCGGGCACGCGTTCGGCATCGAGCCGCTGCTGGAGCTCGCCGAGCGCCAGGCGGCCGACGACGGCCTCGGCGACCTGCCCTACCCGCCGGACTACCCGAAGATGCCGGGCGAGCCGATGCGGGTGCAACCCAGCCGCGCCCGCAGGCCCGCCGGCGCGGAGGGCTGAGCGCCGTCCTCAGTCGAGGGCGGCCGCGCGCTCCTCGCGCAGCGCCTGGAAGACCCGCCGGCGCAGCACGTCGGCGTCCCTCTCCTCGACGTCGTGGAACTGCATGGACAGCAGCCACCGCGCCCCGTGGACCTGCTGGCGGACGATCGCGCCGCGCACGTCGACGGTGGCGTCGCCGATGGTCAGGCTCATGTGCGCCCGGGTGCCCGGCTCCGGGGGCAGCCCCCACCCGTCGACCAGCGCGCGGAGCCCGGCCTCGCTGAGGTCGACCGTGGAGCCGACGAGCAGCCCGTCGAGCCACGGCATGACGACGGGGACCTCGACCCGGGCCCGCACCGTCCGGCGGCGCTGGCTGCGCTCGGCCGGGCCGGTGGGCACCAGGTGCCACAGCGGCTCCTGGCCGGCCTCGACGCTGGTGATCTTCGCGGGCAGGGAGCGCTCCTCGTACCCGCTCACCCAGTAGAGGGCGACCGGGTCCCCGGGCTTGATGGCCCGCTTCCACTCCGTCCCCTCCCCGAGGGGACGGACGACGATCGTGTGCTCGTTGGAGACCTCCACCTGCGCCGTCGCCGTCAGCCCGCGCGCCACGAGGGTGACGTCGGCCTGGGTGCTCTCCTCGGGCCGGTCGTGCTCCGGCTCGGTCATGGGTCCTCCACTGCATACGGGACGGGCGGGCGCCGTTGTGCCCGCGCGGAAGCTAGCGCGGCGACCAGCGGAAACCGCACACCACCGGGGCGTGTCCCGCCGAACGGCGCGCCACCGGTCGCCCGGTGACGCGGGGAGCCCATCGGCAGCTGCGAGCCTCGTCGGGACCGGAACGGGCCGCCTCCCCACCCGGAGGGGTGAGGGGCGGCCCGTCGCCGGAGCGCGCGGTTCAGCCGGCCAGCCGGTGCGCGGCCGGGTCGAGACGGTGCGCCAGCAGGGCGTCCGGCCGGCCGATCTGCTGCACCAGCCGGGCGGCGGTCACCACGGCGCGCAGTGCGTCGGCGGACTCGGCCAGGCGGTCGGCGAGGAGCTGGTCGAGGTCGGCGTCGTGCAGGTCCTCCACGTCGCGCAGGACAAGCGCAGGAAAACCGCAAGACGGCGCCGCGCGCATGCGGGAGCCCGCCGCCGTCCTCCGCCCGGACGGACCCGCTCCCCCGGACGGGTGAGCGCCGCTGCCCGCCCCGCGACCGGCGCTCCAGCCCGGGGTAGCGGTGGTCGATGCACCTGTCGACCACCGCGGAGGAGCACGGGTGAGGATCTGGTTGCTGGCGTACGGCGCGCTGTACGTCGTCGTCGAGATGGTCGGGCACCGGCTGGAGACCATCGGCTGGCCCCGGATCACCGCCCTCGACGTGGCGACCGCGGTCACCGACGCCTTCCTCACCGTCTCGATCACCCTCGCCGTCCTCCTGGCCGGGCACCTGGCCCTGCGCCGGTGGTCGGTGGCGGCGACCGCCCGGCTGCTCCCCGCGGCGGCCCCGGCGTTCCTGGTGGACCGGCCGATCGGCGTCCGCTCGTGGCGCGCCGAGCCGCTCGCGCTGCCCGCCGCCCCGCCCGCCCGCGACCCGTACTCGGTCGGCGCGTACGGCCCGAGCCGGAGCCGCCGTGGCCGGCGCGTGGCCCCCGACTTCCCCGAGGAACCGGGCCGGCTGCTGTGAGCGCGCGGCGGCCCGCCGGAGAGCCGCAGGTCACAGTTGTGCCGCGCCGGTGTTCCCTTCCGGCCATCGACGGCTAGGGTGGGCGCGTCGGGAAGGCCCTGCGCTATGGCAGGACCCCGATGCACCACCTCAGCTAGGAGCGAGCAATGCCCGAAGGAACTGTCAAGTGGTTCAACGCGGAGAAGGGGTTCGGCTTCGCCACCCCCGACGGCGGCGGACCGGACGTGTTCGTCCACTACTCGGCCATCCAGACCAGCGGGTACCGCTCGCTCGATGAAGGCCAGCGGATCGCGTTCGACATCGAGCAGGGCCAGAAGGGCCCGCAGGCTGCGAACGTCACCCCGCTCTGATCCCCTGATCAGCACGACGCCCCCGTCCGGTCCTCCGGGCGGGGGCGTCGTCGTCCGCGGGCCCGCCCGGGACGCGCCTGCACTGCCGAGCGTGTGCGCTCCCGAGGGGTTTCCGCCCACGGAACCGGGCGCCCGCGCACACGCTCACGCCCGGACGGCCGCCGTCAGCGGGCCCGGGGCACGTACCCGCCGATCAGCGCCGACATGAGCAGCGCGCCGTCGTGCTCCCCCACCGCGGCGGCCGCGTCGGCGAACGCCCGCCAGCGCTGCCGCTCGACGTCGGTGGGCGCGTTCGCGGCCCGGGCCGCCAGCTGCTCGAGCAGCCGCTCCCACTCCCCCTGCGGCGTCGGCCAGAGGCCGGTGATCCGGCGCGCCTCGGCCGAGATGGCGGTGATCCGCACGATGTCGCCGGCGTGGTTGGTCAGCGGCTCGATGTAGCCGGCGGTCGCGAGCGCCTTCGCGGCGGCGATGACCTCCGCCTTCGGCAGGCCGCTGCCCGGGACGACCGAGCCCAGCAGGTAGGGGGCGCCGCCGTGCTTGGGCTCGTCGACCAGCCGGGCGATCGCCCGGAGCACGGGCAGGTCACGGGTGAACCAGACGTCGGGCAGGAGGCCGTCGGGCGGCTGGGGGGCGGCGGTCACCCCGCCAGTCTCCTCCGCGGCACGAGGCGACGGCGCCCCGCCTCCCCGGAGGGAGACGGGGCGCCAGGCGCTCGGTGCAGGGTTCCCCCGCGAGCTCGCGGGAGGGGCTTCAGCGGTCGCGGGCGCCGGTGAGGTGCGGCCGGGTGGCGAGGACGACGCCCATGACGACGTACCCGACCAGCAGGTGGGCGGCGCCCACGTACTGGGTGATCGCCGGCAGGAGGAACGCGGTCGGCACGGTGACCGGCGCCCAGCTCTCGGCGACCATCGGCCAGAAGCGGGCGATGCCCGTCCAGCGGCCCGCGATCGCGATGCGGACCCCCAGGGCGGCCATGCCGAGCATGGACAGCGGCCAGAAGAGGTCGATCACGAAGAAGAACCCGGTGTCGTAGAGGCCGGGCGTGAACGCCCACATCAGCGAGGACACGACGGCCACCGCGAGGAGGCCGTGCTCGACGTGCAGGAGGCGCCGGGCCAGGCGGCCGGTGCCGATGGCGCCGGTCCGCATCTGCACCGTCACCAGGAACATCAGGCCGACCTGGAAGGCCACGGCGGCCACGTTGACGACCGTCGCCTGCCAGGTGCCGGCGGGCGGCGTCGTGCCCAGCAGGGCGCAGGCGGTCGCCCAGGACCCCGCGCCGGCGGCGACGGCGACGCCGGCCCGGCGGACCAGGCCGGTCGAGGCACCGGGGACCGTGCCCCGGGACTGCGCGACGTCGGTGCGGGCGGGGGCAGGTGTGGTGCTGAGGGACATCTCGTCTCCGGTGGTGAGGTGCGGCGCCCTGTGCACCGCCTGGGAGAACGGTCGCGGGGACGCGTCCCGGGCACCCAGGGCCTGCTGCCCTCGATCCGGTCCCGAGAGGTGTCCCGGGCGACCCGGGACAGCTGCCCCGTGACGTCCGGGACCCCGGCAGGCCAGGATCTGCGCGTGCGGACACAGGCGCCGGTGAACGGGCGGACCGGTGCGTCGCCCTCGCAGGGCCCGCCACCGGTGCCATCTCGACGGGGCGGGGCCGCCCGGCCAGCCGCCTGGGCCGTCCTCGCCCTGTCGCTGGCCGCCTGCGCCGCGGCCGCCGTCCTGGACGTGCTGACCCCGGATGCGGCGCGGGCCGCCGTGGACGTGGCCCCCGGCTCGCCGGCCGCGCTCGCCGGTGTCGCCGTCGCCGTCCCCGGGGCGCTGCTGCTCCTCCGGGCCCCGGGCAACGCCGTCTCCTGGGTGCTCGCGGGCACGGGGCTGTTCTGGGCGGTGGACGGCCTCGCCGAGTCGTGGCTCGCGTACGCGGTCCAGCACGACCCGGCACTGCCCGGGGCGAGCCTCGCCTTCTGGTTCCTGCAGCGGCTGGGCGCCGCGCTGCTGCTCGGCCTACCGCTCCTGCTGCTCCTCTACCCCGACGGGCGGCTGCCGGGCGGCCGCTGGCGGCCGGCCGCGATCGGCAGCCTGGCGTCCACCGCCCTGCTGCCCGCGCTCCTGCTGGTGGTCCCCGCGGAGGTCGCCTTCACGGCCGACGACGGTCAGGTGCCCGCGGTCTACCGCTCGCTGGACCTGGACCTGACCAGCCTGCCGCTGCCCGGATCGGTCGCCCTGCCCCTCCTGCGGATCGCCTTCCCCGTCGCCGTGCTGGGGATCGCGGTGCCCGCGGGCTGGGTGGTCGTCCGCTACCGCCGGGCCACGGGCGAGGACCGCCGGCGGATGCGCTGGCTGCTCTGGGCCGCCGTCGTGGACCTGCTGGTCATGCTCGGCACGCTGCTGCTGCCGGGCGAGCCGAGCGCGCTGGCCCTGATGGTCGCCGTCGCGCTGACCGGCGGTGCCGTGGCCGTCGGCATCCTGCGCCCGCGCGCGGTCGACATCGACCGGCTGCTCGGCGGCACCGTGGTCTACGGCGTGCTCGGCGTCGGCGTGGTGCTGCTCGACCTGGCGGTGCTGGCCGGCGCAGGGGCGCTGCTCGGCGACCGGTTCGGCGAGCGGGACGCCACCCTGCTGACGCTGCTCCTGGTCGCAGCCGCCTACGTGCCGCTGCGCGCACCGCTGTGGCGCCTCGTCCGGCGCTGGGTGCTCGGCGAGCGGGACGACCCCTACCGGGTCGTCTCGGAGCTGGCCGCCCGGCTGGAGCGCTCCGACGGCGCCGAGGCCCAGCTCGTGGCGATCGCGGCGGCGGTCGCGGAGGCGTTCCGGACCCCCTACGTCGGCGTCGAGGTCGACCACGCGGGCGGCGAGCGCCTGGTCGCCGAGCACGGCACCCGCCCACCGGCGGTCCGCTCGCTCCCCATCGCCTACCGCGGTGAGGAGGTCGGCCGCCTGCTCCTGCCCCGGGACGGCGTCCGCGCACACCTGGTCAGCCGCGACGAGGGCCTCCTGGCCGACGTCGTGCGCCAGGCGGCGGCCGCCGCCCGGGCGAGCTCGCTGGCCGCCCAGCTGCAGCAGAGCCGCGAGGAGCTGGTCGCGGCCCGCGAGGAGGAGCGCCGCCGGCTGCGCCGCGACCTGCACGACGGGCTGGGCCCGAGCCTCGGCGCCGTCGTCCTGCGCATCGACACCGCCCGCAACCTCACCGCCGCGGGGCGCGCGGAGGACGCCGACCGGCTGCTGCGCGCGGCCAGGGACGACGTCGCCGGGGCGCTGGGCGACGTCCGCCGGCTGGTGCACGACCTGCGGCCGCCCGCGCTGGACGACCTCGGCCTGACCGGAGCGGTGCGCCAGCAGGCCGACCGGCTGCTGGGGGCCGGCACGGTCACCACGGTGGCGGCGGACCCGGCCGCCGACGACCTCCCCGCCGCGGTCGAGGTGGCCGCCTACCGCATCGCGTCGGAGGCGCTGGCCAACGTCGCCCGGCACGCTCGGGCGACGACCTGCCGGGTGGAGCTCGTCCGCGGGGCCGACCGGTCGCTGGTGCTGACCGTGACCGACGACGGCGTCGGCATCCCGGAGGACGCCCCGGCCGGGGTGGGGCTGGTGTCGCTGCGCGAGCGCGCCGCCGAGCTCGGCGGCCGGTGCACGGTGTCGTGCCCGCCCGACGGCGGGACGGTGGTGCGGGCGGTGCTGCCCGCCGAGGGAGGAGACAGCCGTGGGTGAACCCGCCCGGGACGACGACCCGCTGCGGATCGTGGTGGCCGACGACCACCCGGTCTACCGCGACGGCCTGGCCATGCTGCTCGACAGCGTGCCGGGCATCACCGTGGTCGGGGCCGCCGCCGACGGTGAGACCGCGGTCGCCCTGGCGCTCGAGGAGCAGCCCGACGTCGTCGTGATGGACGTGCAGATGCCGGGCATCGACGGGATCGAGGCCACCCGGCGGGTCACCTCGGCGTCGCCGTCGGTCGGCGTCGTCGTCCTGACCATGAGCGAGGACGACGGCACCGTGTTCGCCGCCGTCCGGGCCGGCGCGCGCGGCTACCTGCTCAAGGGCGCCGACCAGGAGGAGGTGGTGCGGGCGGTGACCACGGTGGCCTCGGGGGGCGCGGTCTTCGGTGCTGCCCTGGCCCGCCGGATCGCCGACTTCTTCGCCGGCGGCCCGGCCGGGCCCGAGGCGGCGTTCCCGCAGCTGACCGCGCGGGAGCGGGAGGTGCTCGACCTGGTCGCCGCCGGGCGCTCCAACGCGCAGATCGCCGCCGCCCTGTACCTCTCCCCGAAGACGGTGCGCAACAACGTGTCGAACGTGCTGGCCAAGCTCCAGGTCACCGACCGGGCGCAGGCGATCGTGCGCGCCCGCGACGCCGGTCTGGGCCGCTGAGCACCGGGAATGGTGCCGCGGCGCGGCTCGTTCGACCAGGCATGACGACCTCCCCCCAGAAGCCCCGGGTCACGAAGACCGACGAGGAGTGGCGGGCGCAGCTGTCGCCGGAGGAGTACCAGGTGCTGCGCCAGGCCGGCACCGAGCGTCCCTGGACCGGTGAGTACGTCGACACCAAGACCGTCGGTGTCTACGAGTGCCGCGCCTGCGGTGCCGAGCTGTTCCGCTCCGAGACCAAGTTCGACTCGCACTGCGGCTGGCCCTCGTTCTACGAGGCCTCCGCCGAGGACAACGTCATCCTCCGCGAGGACCGCAGCTTCGGGATGGTCCGCACCGAGGTGCTGTGCGCGACGTGCCACAGCCACCTGGGCCACCTGTTCGACGACGCGCCGCAGACGCCGACCGGGGACCGCTACTGCATCAACAGCGTCTCGGTCCGGCTGCAGCCGGCGGAGTAGCCCGCACCCGTGTACGCCTGAGGGCGGTCACCGAGCACCCGGTGACCGCCCTCAGGCGTACACGGACGATCTCGATCCCTCGGAGACCGCCCTCGGACCCCTACGAGTGGCTCAGGCCAGGTCCGCGACCAGCTCGGCGACCGGCTTGCGGACGCCGGTGTAGAACGGCACCTCCTCGCGCACGTGCCGCCGGGCGCGGCTGGCCCGGAGGTCGCGCATGAGGTCGACGATGCGGTGCAGCTCGTCGGCCTCGAAGGCGAGCATCCACTCGTAGTCGCCCAGCGCGAAGGCGGCCACGGTGTTGGCCCGCACGTCGGGGTAGGGCCGGGCCTGCATGCCGTGCTCCTTGAGCATGTCCCGCCGCTCCTCGTCGGGCAGCAGGTACCACTCGTAGGACCGCACGAACGGGTAGACGCAGATGTAGCGCCGCGGCTCCTCCTCGGCCAGGAAGGCCGGGATGTGGCTGCGGTTGAACTCCGCGGGGCGGTGCAGCGCCAGCTGCGACCACACCGGCTCCAGGTGCCGGCCCAGGGTGGTGCGCCGCAGGCGGGTGTAGGCCTCCTGCAGCGCCTCGGCGGTGGACGCGTGCCACCACACCATGAGGTCGGCGTCGGCCCGGAACCCGGCGACGTCGTAGGTCCCGCGGACGACGACGTCCTTGCCGGCGAG
Source organism: Blastococcus sp. KM273129 (assembly GCF_021698995.1). NCBI lineage: Bacteria > Bacillati > Actinomycetota > Actinomycetes > Geodermatophilales > Geodermatophilaceae > Blastococcus > Blastococcus sp. KM273129. The sequence continues at coordinate 19,182 of NZ_SSXB01000002.1, forward strand.
CTCGGCGAACAGCTCGCCCACCTCGGCGGCGACGTGGTGCCGGCGCTCGTCGTCCAGCGGGCGGGCCAGCCGGAACACCGACCACATCGTGTAGCGGATGGTGTCGTTCAGCTCGTTGGCCCGCTTCCCGATGCTGCGCTGGTCCTCGCTCATGCCCGCCATTGTCCCGCACCGCCGCGCACCCCTCCCTGGCGGGCGGACCGCTCGGGTGCGGGAACGCCGAGGGCCCTGACCGGTGCGGTCAGGGCCCTCGGCGGGGTCGGCGGTGCCGGTGCCGGGTGGCGTCAGCCGGCCTGTGCCGGCTGCTCGCGCCCCTCCGACGGCCGGACCGCACGGGCGGCGCGGCAGTCGGAGCAGGCGGCCATCCACACGTGGTGCTTGAAGCACCGGACCGGGGGGACGGTGGACTTCTGGTGCAGGTGCATGCGCACGGCACATCCAACGCCGACCGGGCCGCGCCGATGCCCGCACCTCCCGTGATGCGGCGCACCACACGCCGCTCCCCCAGCCGGCCGGTGCCCGGCTCAGCCAGGCGTCGACGTCGATCCGGACGAGGCGGCCGACGAGGAGGCTCGGGGCCCGGATCCCCACCGTCGTCCGGTCGAGCTCGGCCGTGCCCCGCACCCGGACCCACCCGTCCGGCAGGATCTCGGCCACCCCGTGCACCGTCAGCGGCGCGGAGGTCCTGCGGACCTCCAGCAGCCCCTCGGCCGCCCACCGGCCTCGTCCCCCGGGACGAAGCTGCGGGCGGTCCAGATCATCGTCGGGTGCCGGTCGGTGTCGAGGAACCGGGGCTTGCGCACGTCCGCGTCCCGCCGGGCGATGCCCGTGTCCAGGGTGCCCAGGTCCAGCTCGGCGACCACGCGCCGCGGCACCCCGGCCTCGTCGGCGTCCAGCTCGCCCCACCGGCAGGACATGCTCCGGCGGGCGGCCGCCCTGGCCGAGGCGGCGGCCCGGGCCGCGCGGGCCGCCGACCCGCTGACCGCGCGCGAGCGGGAGGTCGCCGGCCTGGTCGCCGCCGGGCTCACCAACCGGTAGATCGCCGGGCAGCTGGTCCTCTCCGCCCGCACGGTGGAGACCCACGTGGGCAGCATCCTGGCCAAGCTCGGCCTGGCCAACCGGACGCAGATCGCCACCCGCGCCGTGGCGTCGCGGCCACCCACCTAGAGGAGGGCGGCGACCGCCCGGTGCGCGTCGCGGATGCACGCCGGGAGACCGACCCCGCCGAACGCCGCCCCAGCGATGCCCAGCCCCGGCACCTCCGCGACGGCGGCGCGCACCGCGTCCACCCGCGCCTGGTGCCCCACGAGGTACTGCGGCAGGCCGCCGCCCCAGCGGACGACGGCGGTCTGCAGGGGCTCGGGGCGCGACAGGTGCAGCAGGTCGGCGACGTCCGCGACCACCGCGGCGGCCAGGTCCCCGTCGGTGCGCTGCAGCTCCGACTCGTCCCGGAACCGGCCCACCGACGAGCGGACCAGGAGGACGTCCCCGCCGAGGTGCGCCCACTTGCTGGAGGAGACGGTCACGCCCTTGACCAGCCGGCCGGTCACCGGGGGCACGAGCAGCCCGCTGCCGGCGTCGACGTGCTGGGCCGGGAACGCCATGGCGACGACGGCCATCGAGGCGTACGGGATGCCCTGCAGCGGCGCCGTGGCACCGGGCGCGACGCCGGTCAGCAGGCGGGCGGCCTTACCGGCGGGGACGGTGACCAGGACGGTGTCGGCGGGCAGCACCTCCGGCGAGCCCACCGGGCCCACCGAGACCTCCAGCCCCGTCGCCGTCCGCCGGATGCCGTGGGCCGGGGTGCGCAGCCGGACCTCGGCCCGTGCCGCGGCGACCAGCGCCGCCGGCAGCGCGCCGATGCCCTCGTCGACGGTCGCGAACACCGGGCCGTCGGCGTCACCGCGGCTGCGGGTGCCGGCGTCCCGGGCGGCCGAGGCGGCGGCGAGCACGGAGGCGGAGCCGGGCAGCTGGGCGAAGAGGGCCGGCATCGTGGCCTGCAGGGAGAGCTCGTCCGCCCGGCCGGCGTAGACCCCACCCAGCAGCGGCTCGACCAGCCGGTCGACCACCTCGTCGCCGAGCCGCTCGCGGAGCAACGCGCCGACGGCGACGTCGCCGTCCACCGCCGGCGGCGGCAGCTCGGCCTCCGCCCGCACCCGGGCCACTCCTGCGGGCGAGAGGATCCCCTCGAGGCCGTCCGCGGACGCCGGGACGCCGAGCACGGTGCCGGCCGGCAGCGGGAACCGGCCCTCGGGCAGCACGACGGCGGCCTGGGTGGTCGCGGGCGCGACGAGCCGGTCGCCCCAGCCGAGGGCCTCGACGAGCCCGACCGCCTCCGGGACCCTGGCCAGCACCGCCTCGGGCCCGGTGTCGTACCAGTGGCCGGCCAGCTCGATGCGGTGCAGCTTCCCGCCGATGCGGTCACCGGCCTCGAGCACGACGATCTCGTCGTCCGGACGACGGCGGCGCCACTCGAAGGCGGCGGCCAGGCCGGTGATGCCGGCGCCGACGACGACCAGGCGGCGGGGGCTCATGCGGTGGGCGACGCGGTCAGCTCGTGGACCAGCTCGACGACGTGGGTGAGCACGCCCGGGTCGGTCTCGGGCAGCACGCCGTGGCCGAGGTTGAAGACGTGCCCGCGGGCGGCCCTCCCCTGCTCGACGACGCGGCGGACCTCCCGGTCGACGGTCGCCCGGTCGGCCAGCAGGACGGCCGGGTCGAGGTTGCCCTGCAGCGACCGCCCGGGGCCCACGCGCCGCGCGGCCTCGTCGAGCGGCACCCGCCAGTCCACGCCGACGACGTCGGCGCCGGCGTCCCCGATCAGGGGCAGCAGCTCGCCGGTGCCCACGCCGAAGTGGATGCGGGGCACGTCCCGCTCGCCGAGCCCGTCGAAGACCGCCCGCGAGTGGGGCAGCACCCGCCCGGCGTAGTCGGCGGCCGAGAGCACGCCGGCCCACGAGTCGAACAGCTGGACCGCCGAGGCCCCGGCGTCGATCTGCGCGCGCAGGAACGTCGCCGACGACACCGCGAGCTTCTCCATCAGCCGCGACCACGCCGCCGGCTCGGCGTACATGAACGCCTTGGTGCGGGCGTGCTCCTTGGAGGGCCCGCCCTCGATGAGGTAGGTGGCGAGGGTGAACGGCGCCCCCGCGAAGCCGATGAGCGGGGTGGTCCCGAGCTCGGCGACCAGCGCGCGCACCGCCGTCTCCAGGAAGCCGAGCCGGTCGGGGTCGAGCGCCGGCAGGGCGTCGACGTCCGCGACGCTGCGCACCGGCTCGGCGACGACCGGCCCGACGCCCGGCTTGATCTCGATGTCCACACCGGCCACCACCAGCGGCAGCACGATGTCGGAGAAGAAGATCGCCGCGTCCACCCCGTGCCGGCGGACCGGCTGCAGGGTGATCTCGGTGATCAGGTCGGGGTCCTGGCAGGCGTCGAGCATCTTCGTGCCGGCGCGCAGGGCCCGGTACTCGGGGAGCGACCGGCCGGCCTGGCGCATGAACCAGACCGGGGTGCGGCTCACCGGGAGGCCACGGGCGGCGCGGACGAGGTCGGAATCGGCCGGGGACGCCGAGGCGGGAGCGGGACTCACGACCGCCGATCCTCCCAGACCGCCGGGAGGGTCCGCGCCGCCACGTGCGGCGCGTCGGCACCACCGCGCCGTCTCCCGGCCTACCCTGCGGACGTGGAGCCGCGCAACCTGGCCGATGCCGGGGACCGGGACCGGGACGACGCCGTCCCGGCCGCCTTCCGCGCCGCCCTGGAGTCGCTGGCCGCGGTGCGGGTCCGACCGGAGATCGAGCTCGGCCGCATCCCCGCCCCCCAGCGCCTGGCGCCCTTCTCCGTCGCCCTCGGCGCGCGCGTGGCCGACCCCGGCGCCGACGACGAGGACGACGCCGAGATCGCCAGCGCCCGGTTCATCGTGCTGTTCGACCCCGAGGGCCACGAGGCCTGGCACGGCACCACCCGCTGCGTCGGCTACCTCTCCGCCGCGACCGACGAGGAGCTGGTCGACGACGCCATGTTCTCCGAGGTCGCGTGGAGCTGGCTGACCGACGCCCTCGGCGACTCCGGCGCCACGCACCACACGGTCGGCGGCACGGTCACCCGTACCGCGTCGACGCGCTTCGGGGAGCTCGCCGGCCCCGAGCACTCGGTCGACGTCGAGATCCGCGCCTCCTGGACGGCCGTCGACACCGACCTGGACCGGCACCTCGCGGCCTGGCTCGAGGTGCTCGGCAACGCCGCCGGGCTCCCCCCGCCGGGTGTGCACCTGCTGGGTCCCTCCGACCGGGTCGGCAGCGAGAGTCTCTAACATCGGTGCGGCACAGCGGCACCGAGCCCGCCTGAGCCGGTGCCCCTCCTCGGATCGGCGCGCTCGTCGCGGCGCACCCCGGCCCGGGGCGCCGGTGGACCGAACGACGAGGACCGGCAAGAAGGTGGACGGCAACTGAGCACCGACCCCACTCCCCGGCCACCGCAGGACCCGGCGGCCGCGGAGACCCCCGAAGCGATACCGCTGCTGGCCCCCCGCGACGGCCTGCCGCCGGTCATCGAGACCTCCACGCAGCTGGTCGAGTACGCCGAGGCGCTGCGCGGCGGCACCGGCCCGGTCGCCGTCGACGCCGAGCGCGCCTCGGGCTACCGCTACGGCCAGCGCGCGTACCTGGTGCAGCTGCGCCGCGCCGGGTCCGGCACCGGCCTGCTCGACCCCATCCCGCTGCCGGACCTCTCGGTCCTGCAGGCCGCGATCGCCGACGTCGAGTGGGTGCTGCACGCGGCCAACCAGGACCTGCCCTGCCTGGCCGAGATCGGGCTGGTCCCGGCACGCGTCTTCGACACCGAGCTGGCGGCCCGCCTCGCCGGCCTGCCGCGGGTGGGGCTGGGCGCCGTCGTCGAGTCGCTGCTGGGCTACTCGCTGCAGAAGGGGCACTCCGCCGCCGACTGGAGCACCCGCCCGCTGCCGGAGGAGTGGCTGGTCTACGCCGCCCTGGACGTCGAGGTGCTGGTCGACCTGCGCGACGCGCTGGCCGCGATCCTCGAGGAGCAGGGCAAGGCCGAGTGGGCCCGGCAGGAGTTCGAGGCGATCCTCGCCGCCGGCCCGCCCGCCCCGCGGCAGGACCCGTGGCGGCGCACCTCCGGCGTGCACGGCCTGCGCAGCCGCCGCCAGCTCGGCATGCTCCGGGCCATCTGGGAGGCGCGCGACGAGCTGGCCCGCAAGCGGGACGTCGCCCCCGGCCGGGTGCTGCCCGACTCCGCGATGGTCGCCGCCGTCCAGGCCGACCCCAGGAACGAGGGCGCCCTGCTGGAGCTCCCGGTGTTCCGCGGCCGGGCCAACCGCCGGCTGGTGCGGCACTGGTTCGACGCGCTCGCCCGCGGCAAGGCCCTCCCCGAGGACGAGCTGCCGCTGCACAGCAAGCCCGGCGACGGGCCGCCGCCGGTCAACCGGTGGGCCGACCGCGATCCCGCCGCCGCGACCCGGCTGCAGGTCGCGCGGGCCGGGCTCGCCGAGCTGTCGGAGAAGCACTCCGTGCCGGTGGAGAACATCCTCTCCCCCGACCTGGTGCGCCGGATCATGTGGAGCCCGCCGGAGCCGCGGGAGCCCGCCGCGGTGGCCGAGGCGCTGCGGGCCGGCGGCGCCCGCGAGTGGCAGGTCGAGCTGGCCGGCGACCTGCTGGCCGACGCCGTCACCCGCGCCTAGGTCCGGCAGCGAGGTGACCGCCCGGGGGGACAGTCACCTCGACGGTCGCGCCAGGGGTCGGCGGCACCTGCTGCCACGCGGGTGGAGCCGCGCCACCGACCGTCGAGCCGCGCCCCGCTGCGGCCTGCCGGTCGGTGGCGCCTCTCGACATGGCTCTCCTGCGCCCCGAGCTCACCCGCGCTCGAGGCGGGACCCCGGCGCCTGGGCCCGGGCGGGGATCACGGGACGGTCGACGACGACGCCGGCGCCACCCGCGGGTGCGGACGACGCCGGCGTCGGCGTGGGCACCTGCCGCCCGCCGGCGCTGAGCACGACGGGCGGCAGGGGTCATCGTCGGGCGGTGGCGGCCCGCCGGCGGGCGAGCGCGTCGACGCTCGCGGCGAGCAGCAGCACCCCGCCGGTGATGATGAAGTTCAGGTACGCCGCGACCCCGAGCAGCCCCAGCCCGTTGGCGATGATCGCGATGACCAGACCACCGAGGACGGCGTCCCGGGCCCGGCCGCGGCCACCGAAGAGGCTGGTGCCACCGATGACGGCCGCGCCCACCGCGTAGAGCAGCGTGTTGCCCGCGCCGGCGTCCGGCGTCACCGAGCTGAGCCGCGAGGTGGCCAGGATGCCGCTGATCGCCGCGAGGCTCGAGGAGATCACGAACGCCAGCACCCGGATGCGGGTCACGTTGATGCCGGCCCGGCGGGCGGCCTCCGCGTTGCCGCCGACGGCGTAGACGTGGCGGCCGAAGCTGGTCCGCGAGAGCACGAACGTGAGGACCAGCAGCAGCAGGACCACCAGCGGCACCGCGTACGGGATGCCGGCGAGGTCGATGGCGGCGGCCAGCGCCCGGTCGACGCTGAGGATGGCGGTCACGCCGACGACGACGGCGGCGATCACCGCGATCCGCAGCACGACGAGGAGCAGCGGCTGGTGCGCGAGGCCGCGGCTGCGCTGCGACCGCCAGCGCCACAGCTCGAAGCCCGCGTAGGCCACGACGACCAGCGCGGCCAGGATCCAGCCGAGGGTGACCGGCAGGTTCTCGTTGGCCAGCGCCCGGATGACCGGCTCGCGCACCGGCACGGTGCCGCCCTGGCCGATCAGCCGCAGGGTCACGCCCTGGAAGCCGAGGAACAGCGCCAGCGTCACCACGAAGGACGGGATGCCGACGATGCCCACCAGGCTGCCGGTGAAGACGCCGATCACGGCGCCGGTGGCGATCGCGCCCAGGACGGCGATCGGCCAGGCCACCCCCGCCTGCACCAGCAGCTGGGCGAGCACCGCCGAGCAGACGCCGCTGACCACACCGGCGGAGAGGTCGATCTCGCCCAGGAGGAGGACGAAGACCAGGCCCATCGCCAGCACGATGATCGGCGTCGACTGGACCAGCAGGTTGGCCAGGTTCAGCGGGGTGAGGAAGGTGTCCGGCCGCAGCGCGGTGAACAGGATGCCCAGGACGACGATGCCCAGGACGGCGGGCAGCGCACCGAGGTCACCGGCCCGCAGCTTGTTCAGGTACCCGCGGACTGCGCCGCCGACGGTGTTGTCGTGCCGGTCGCCCTCGAAGCCGGCGGCCGGCTTGTGCGGCCCGCTCGCCTCGGCGGCGGTCAGGGTGTTGCTCGACATGGGGGTCCTCTCAGTCCTCGAGCGCGTCGGACGCGAGCCCCAGCTCGCCGGAGCGGCCGGAGGTGATCAGCTCGATGACCTGGGTGCGGTCGACCTCGGAGATCGGGACGTCGGCGGCGACGCGGCCCAGGTACAGGGCGGCGACGCGGTCGGCGACCTCGAAGACGTCGACCATGTTGTGGGTGATGAAGACGACGGCGTGGCCGGTGTCGGCCAGCCGGCGGACCAGGTCGAGCACCTGCCGGGTCTGGGCGACGCCGAGCGCGGCGGTCGGCTCGTCGAGGATGACCAGCTTGGACTCCCAGAGCACGGCCTTGGCGATCGCCACGGTCTGCCGCTGCCCACCGGAGAGGCTGGACACCAGCTGGCGCACCGACTTCAGGGTGCGCACCGAGAGCTTCGTGAGGGTGTCGCGCGCCGCCTCCTCCATCGAGGCCTCGTCGAGCACCACCCCGCGCTTGCGCTCGCGGCCCAGGAACATGTTCTGGACGACGTCGAGGTTGTCGGCCAGCGCGAGGTCCTGGTAGACGACCTCGATGCCCAGGCGGGCGGCGTCGCGCGGGCCGTTGAGCTGCACGGGCTTGCCCTCGAACTCGACGGTGCCCGAGTCGATGGGGTGGATGCCGGCGATCGACTTGATCAGCGTGCTCTTGCCGGCGCCGTTGTCGCCGACCAGCGCGGTGACCTTGCCGGGGTAGACGTCGAGGTGGACGTCGTGCAGGACCTGGACGGCCCCGAAGCTCTTGTTGACCCCCCGCAGGCTCAGCGTGGGCCGCTCGAGGGTCGAGGAGGTGGGAGGGGTCTGTTCGAGTGCGGACACCGCTGCGTCCTTCCAGCAGGGAACGGTCGGTCGACCGTGGCGGGACGATAGGTCGCCCTGCCGGCCCCGGGCGAGCCGGGGCCGGCAGGGCGGAAGCACGCGGCCGGGGCACCCACGGGAGGGGTGCCCCGGCCGGTCGGCTCAGGAGATGCCGAGCTCGGTGCAGGCGGCGGCGTACTCACCGGTGCAGACGTCGGCGGCGCTCTGGTAGCCGTCGTCGATGACCTGCTTGACGTTGTCCCGGAAGATCGAGACCGGCTCGAGCAGCACCGAGGGGACCTCGCGGCCGCCCTCCGGGTCCTCGACCGAGCCGTCGACCTCGGGCTCCTCGCCGTTGACCAGGGCCACGGCCAGGTCGGCCAGGGCCTGCGCCTCGTCGGCGATCGGCTTGTAGACGGTCATGCACTGCTCGCCCGCGAGGATGTTCTGCAGCCCCTCGACCGTGGCGTCCTGACCGGTCACGGGCACCTGGCCGGCGACGTTGTTGCGGGCCAGGATCGAGACGACGGCGTTGGCCAGACCGTCGTTCGCGGCGAGCACGCCCTGGATGTCACCGCCGGCCTGGGTGTACATCTGCTCGAAGATCGTGGCGGCCTGCTGGTTGTCCCACTCCGGCACGGCCTGCTCGGCGACCTGCGTGTACTGGTCCATCTCGTCGAGGACCTCGTGCGCGCCCTGCGAGAACAGCGTGGCGTTGTTGTCGTCGGGCGAGCCGTTGAGGAAGGCGATGTTCGCCGGCTCGTCGCCGAGGCACTGCGCCAGGCCCTCGCCCTGCAGCCGGCCGACCTCGACGTTGTCGAACGAGACGTAGTAGTCGCTCTCGCCGCCCAGGGTGAGCCGGTCGTAGTCGATCGTCTGCACGCCCTGCTGCTCGGCCTGCCGCTGGATCGCCGCGCCCGAGGCCGAGTCGAGGTTGGTGATCGCCAGGACGGTGACGCCCTCGGTGATCATCTGCTCGGCGATGGTGCTCATCCGCTGGGCGTCGCCCTGCGCGTTCTGGATGTCGTACTCGACACCGGCCTCCTCGAAGGCGGCCTCGAGCAGCGGGCGGTCGGCCGACTCCCAGCGGGCCGATGAGGCGGTGTCGGGGAGGATGACGCCGACCTTGCCGGCGGCGGCCTCGCCGCCGCCACCGCCGCCGCCGTTGCCACCGTCGCTGTCGTCGCCACCACACGCGGCCAGGCCGAAGACCAGAGCCGCAGCGATCGCCGTCGTCACCGTGCGCCGTCGCGCCATGAGAGGGACCTCTATTTCGTTGGGGTTACAGAGAAATTCCGGCGGGTCATCTTGCGCGCCACCTCCTTGTGACCGCAAGCACGGTCCCCCGCCGTTGCCGGACCGTGACCCGGGACCCCCCTCGAAGGGGGTCGGGGCCGCGCTTGGCCCGCCCGGTTACCGGCGGGTAACTTGTAGCCCGCCGCGCCCTCCCGGGCCGGTTACGAATACTGCGGAGGTCCCATGTCCCGCTCGCTGCGTGAGGTCGTCTTCGTCGACGGCGTGCGCACACCCTTCGGCAAGGCCGGCCCGAAGGGCATCTACGCCGAGACGCGCGCCGACGACCTCGTCGTCCGCGTGATCCGCGAGCTGCTGCGCCGCAACCCGGCGCTGCCGGCCGACCGCGTCGACGAGGTGGCCATCGCCGCCACCACCCAGATCGGCGACCAGGGCCTCACCCTCGGCCGGACGGCCGCCCTGCTGGCCGGCCTGCCGAAGTCGGTGCCGGGCTACTCGATCGACCGGATGTGCGCCGGCGCCATGACCGCGGTGACGACCACCGCCAGCGGCATCGCCTTCGGCGCCTACGACGTCGCCATCGCCGGTGGCGTCGAGCACATGGGCCGCCACCCGATGGGCGAGGGCGTGGACCCCAACCCGCGCATCGTCAGCGAGAAGCTGGTCGACCCCTCGGCGCTGGTCATGGGCTCGACCGCGGAGAACCTGCACGACCGGTTCCCCCACCTGACCAAGGAGCGCGCCGACGCCTTCGCGCTGGCCAGCCAGCAGAAGTTCGCGAAGGCGCTGGCCAACGGCAAGATCGGGCCGGAGCTCGTCCCCGTCGCCACCCGCTCGGCCGAGCAGGGCTGGGGCGTGGCCACGGTCGACGAGCCGCCGCGGCCGCAGACCACCCTGGAGGGCCTGTCGACCCTCAAGACGCCGTTCCGCCCGCACGGGCACGTGACCGCCGGCAACGCCGCGGGGCTCAACGACGGCGCCACCGGCTGCCTGCTGGCCGCCGAGGACGTCGCCCTCGAGCTCGGGCTGGACGTCGGCATGCGCCTGGTGGGCTACGGCTTCGTCGGCGTGGAGCCCGAGGTCATGGGCGTGGGTCCGGTGCCCTCCACCGAGCGGGCGCTGGCCCGCACCGGCCTGACGATCGAGGACATCGGCCTCTTCGAGCTGAACGAGGCCTTCGCCGTCCAGGTGCTGGCCTTCCTCGACCACTTCGGCATCGCAGACGACGACGAGCGGGTCAACCCGTGGGGCGGCGCCATCGCCGTCGGCCACCCGCTGGCCTCCTCCGGCGTGCGCCTGATGACCCAGCTGTCCCGCCAGTTCGCCGAGCGCCCCGACGTCCGCTACGGCCTGACCGCCATGTGCGTCGGCCTCGGCATGGGCGCCACCGTCATCTGGGAGAACCCGAACTGGGAGGGCTTCGCCAAGTGAGCACCGCCGTCTTCGAGAACGAGGTCGTGACCACCGCCATGGTGCGGTTCGTGACCTACCCGGGCCTGGTCGGCGAGATCGCGCTGATCACGCTCGACAACGGCCACGACCACACCCGCCCGTCCACCTTCGGCCCCGCCGGGCTGGCCTCGCTGGACGCCGCACTGGACGAGATCGCGGCCCACTCCCCGGCGCCGGCGGCGATCGCCGTCACCGGCAAGCCGTTCATCTTCGCCGTGGGCGCCGACCTCTCCGGCGTCCCGGCGGTGACCGACGAGGCGACGGCGCGGGAGATCGCCGAGACCGGCCACCGGGTGTTCCGGCGGCTCAAGGACTCGGCGATCCCGACCTTCGCGTTCGTCAACGGCGTCGCGCTGGGCGGCGGGCTGGAGCTGGCGCTGCACTGCCACTACCGCACGATCAGCGGCACCGCCGCGGTCGGCTTCCCCGAGGCCTTCCTCGGCCTGGTGCCCGGCTGGGGCGGCACGCAGCTGCTGCCGAACCTGGTCGGCATCGACGCGGCGGTCACCGTGATCGTCGAGAACGCCCTCGCGCAGAACAAGATGACGCCCGCCCCGAAGGCCGCGAAGCTCGGCATCGCCGACGCGCTCTTCGAGCCGGCCGACTTCCTCGAGCGCTCCCTCGAGTGGGCCGTCGGGGTGCTCGACGGCTCCGTCACCGTCTCCCGCCCGGAGGTCGACCGGTCGGCGTGGGACGCCGCCATCGAGCGCGGGCGCGCGATCGTGGCCGGCCGCACCCGCAACGCCTCCCCCGGGGCCGTGCGCTCGGTCGACCTGCTGGACCTGGCCCGCGCCGGTGTCGACGACGAGGCGTTCACCGCCGGCACCGCCGCGGAGGACGACGCCCTCACCGAGCTGCTCATGAGCGACCCGCTGCGGGCCTCGCTGTACTCGTTCGACCTCGTGAACAAGCGGGCGAAGCGGCCGGCCGGCGCCCCGGACAAGGCGCTGGCCCGCAAGGTCGGCAAGGTCGGCGTCGTCGGCGCCGGGCTCATGGCCTCGCAGCTGGCGATGCTGCTCGTGCGGCAGCTGAAGGTGCCGGTGGTGCTCACCGACATCGACCAGGTACGCGTGGACAAGGGCGTGGCCTACGTGCACGGCGAGCTGGACAAGCTCGCCCAGCGCGGCCGGCTGAGCGCCGACAAGCTCAACCAGCTCAAGGGGCTGGTGACCGGCTCGCTGTCCAAGGAGGCCTTCGCCGACGCCGACCTGGTCATCGAGGCCGTGTTCGAGGAGATGTCGGTCAAGCAGCAGGTGTTCGCCGAGGTCGAGGCGGTCGTGTCCGAGACCTGCGTGCTGGCCACCAACACCTCGGCGCTGTCGGTGACCGAGATGGCCGCCAAGCTCGAGCACCCGGAGCGCGTGGTCGGGCTGCACTTCTTCAACCCGGTCGCCGTCCTCCCCCTGCTGGAGGTCGTCCGCGCCGAGCAGACCGACGACGCGACCCTGGCCACTGCCTTCGCCGTCGGGAGGTCGCTGAAGAAGTCCTGCGTGCTGGTCGCCGACGCCCCGGCGTTCGTGGTCAACCGGCTGCTCACCCGCTTCCTCGGTGAGGTCACCTCGGCCGTGGAGCAGGGCACGCCGGTCGAGGTCGCCGAGCGCGCCCTCGACCCGCTGGGCCTGCCGATGACGCCGTTCGAGCTGCTCTCGCTCGTCGGTCCCGCGGTGGCGCTGCACGTCGCCGAGCGCATGCACGAGGCCTTCCCCGACCGGTTCGCCGTCGGCGAGGGGCTCAGGCGGATCGTCGAGCTCGGGAGGACCAGCGTGTTCGTCGAGCCCGGCGTCGTCGACCCGGAGCTGGCCGACGCGTTCGCCGGCGACTCGCCGCTGACCGAGGAGCAGGTGCGCGAGCGGGCGCTGGGCGCGCTGGCCCAGGAGATCCGGCTGATGCTGGACGAGGGCGTGGTGCAGGCGGTGCAGGACATCGACCTGTGCATGGTCCTCGGCGCCGGGTGGCCGTTCTGGCTGGGCGGCATCTCCGCCTACCTCGACCGCACCGGGGTCTCGGAGCGGGTGACCGGCTCGCGGTTCCTGCCGCGGGGCGTGGCCTCGCTCCCCGCCTGACCCCCGCCGGGATCAGGTGACCTGATCGTCGGGCGTCCTCCCTCACGGTGCGCGGTGAGGGAGGACGCTCCGCGGTGCGGGAGGACGGCGCCCACCCGGGGCGCCCCCCGCCCCCGGCACCGGAAGATCTTGACGGCCTTCGAGCGCCCCTGCCAGGTTCGGGATCTTGACCGGGCCGTACCCGCGGTCCGGATACCTGGACTGGGCAGGGGAAACGATGAGACGTCTCGTGTGTGCAACGGCCACCGCCGGGCTGGCGGTCACGACGCTGGTGATGAGTCCGGCTGCCGCCGCGCCGGCGACCGGACCCTCCGATGCTGCGCGCTGGGCCCCCGTGCCGGTGGCGCGGCACCTGGACAACCCGCGGCAGCTCGACATGACCAGTGACGGGGTCCTGGTCATCGCGGAGTCCGGGACCGGCGGCGACGACTGCGCCGAGGTGGACGGGGAGACCGTGTGCGTCGGGACCACCGGGGCGGTCAGCATCGTGCGGCACCCGGCGAAGGTCCAGGGGGTCACCGCGCAGCGGGTGGTGACCGGCCTGCTGTCCGAGGCCGGCCCTGACGGTGCCGGCGCCACCGGCAACGACGCGGCGAGCGCCCGCACCCTGGGCCGGATCTACATCGCCAAGGACGTCGACGTCCCGGACGGCGTCACGGGGCTGCCGGAGGAGCAGGAGGGCAAGCTGCTGCGCGCGGCGGCGGGCCGGCCGGCCTCGGTCGTCGCCGACATCCGCGCCTTCGAGGAGGCGAACGACCCCGACGGCCAGGGCGTCGAGTCGAACCCGTACGCGGTGCTCGACGTCGGTGACAAGGTGCTCGTCGCCGATGCCGCGGCCAACGCCGTCCTCGCGGTCGACAGGCGCGGCCGGATCAGCGTGTTCGCCGTCCTCCCCACCATCACCGGTGGCGCCTGCGACACCCGGCCCAACCAGGACGGCAGCTTCTCCTGCGACCCGGTGCCGACGGCGCTGAGCTTCAGCCGCGACGGCGACGTCATCGTGGGCGGCCTCGGCTCGCTGGTCCCCGGCGCCGGCCGGGTGTGGGAGCTCGACCGCCGGACCGGGGCGGTCCAGCAGACCTGGACCGGCTTCACCGGGGTGACCGGTGCCGCGCAGGACCGGGCCGGCAACCTCTACGTCAGCGAGCTCTTCGGCGGCGGCGGATCAGGTCAGGTGGTGACGGTGCGGACGAACGGCACCCGGGCCACGTTGCCGGCTCCGGCGCCGGCGGGCGTGGTCACCGACCTGCTCGGCAACGTGTACGTGGCCGTCAACTCGATGTCCACCGGTACCGGGACCGGTGAGCCGGGCACCGATGGGCAGGTCTGGCGGATGACCGAGCGGTCGTTCCCGGTGAGCTGACCGCCGAGGCCGCGACCCGCGACGCAGCAGCCCACCTCGCCGCAGACCGCGAGGTGGGCTGCTGCCCGGCGGGAGACACCCGAGCGCGCGGGGCTTCAGCGGAACTTGGCGGTGAGGCTGTCCATCGTGCGGTTCACCGACGCGACCTTGATGTGCGAGAGCCCGGCGTCCGCGCCCGCGGCCAGCATCGCCTCGTGCGCAGCGCGCAGCGTGGCCCACACCTCGTCGGCCTCCCCCTCCAGCGTGGTGCCCAGGGCACCCACCTCGTGGCGCAGCCCGGAGCCCTGGATGACGGCGATCGCCGCCTCGACGTGGGCGTGCGGGTCGTCCGCCGTGCCGGGCGGCGAGGGCGCCACCTGGATCTCGGCGATCACGCCCGGTCCTCGACGGCGGCCTCGGTGACGCCGTCCCCGGCGCGCTCGGTCAGCCGGGCGGTCCACTCGGCGATCCGCCGGGCGACGTCCTGCTCGGTCAGCCCTGCGTCGGCGAGCACCTGCCCGCGGCTGCCGTGCTCGAAGAACTGCTGCGGCAGGCCGAGGGTGCGCACGGGGACGTCGACGTCGCGGTCCTGCAGCGCCTGGCTGAGCGTGGTGCCCACTCCCCCGGCGCGCCCGCCGTCCTCGACCGTGACGACCAGCCGGTGCCCGGCGGCGAGCTCGACCAGCTCGGCGGAGACCGGCAGCACCCAGCGCGGGTCGACGACGGTCACCTCGATGCCGTGGTCGGCGGCCCGCTCGGCGACGGCCTGGCACATCGGGACCATCGACCCCACGGCGACGAGCAGGACCTCCGCCCGAGCCCCGCGGCGCAGCACGTCCACCGGCCCCCGCCGCTCGACGGCCGGGATGTCCGGCGGCAGCGAGCCCTTCGGGAACCGCACGACCGACGGTCCGTCGGTGATGTCGACCGCCTCGCGCAGCGCCTCCCGCAGCGTGGCCTCGTCGCGCGGCGCCGCCAGGGCGAGGCCGGGCACCACCGACAGGATCGACATGTCCCACATGCCGTTGTGCGAGGCACCGTCGTCACCGGTGACCCCGGCGCGGTCGAGCACCACCGTCACCGGCTGCCGGTGCAGGGCGACGTCCATGAGCAGCTGGTCGAACGCCCGGTTGAGGAACGTCGAGTAGACGGCGACGACCGGGTGCAGCCCCGCCATGGCCAGGCCGGCGGCCGACGTGAGGGCGTGCTGCTCGGCGATGCCGACGTCGAAGGTGCGCTCGGGGAAGCGCTCGGCGAACGGGGCCAGGCCGGTGGGGTGCAGCATCGCCGCGGTGATCGCGACGACGTCGGGGCGCTCGGCGCCCACGCGCACCAGCTCGTCGGCGAAGGCATCGGTCCAGGCCAGGCCGGTCTTGCGGGCGCTGGCGCCGCTGTCGGGGTCGAAGACCCCGGTCGCGTGCCACGCGTCGATCTGGTCGGTCTCGGCCGGCGGGTAGCCGAAGCCCTTGGTGGTGACGGCGTGCACGATGACCGGCCCGCCGAAGGAGCGGGCCCGGCGCAGCGCCGACTCCACCGCCCGGATGTCGTGGCCGTCGACCGGGCCGACGTACTTCAGGCCGAGGTCCTCGAACATGCCCTGCGGCGAGAGGACGTCCTTGAGGCCCTTCTTGATGGCGTGCAGCGCGTCGTACAGGGCCGAGCCGACGACGGGCGCCCGGTGCAGCGCCTGGCGCACCTGCAGCAGCGCGTTCTCGTAGCCGGGGCGCAGCCGCAGGGTGGCCAGTGCGTCGGCGACACCGCCGATCGTCGGCGAGTAGGAACGGCCGTTGTCGTTGACGACGATGACGACCGGGCGGTCCTGGGCGGCGGCGATGTTGTTGAGCGCCTCCCACGCCATGCCGCCGGTCAGCGCACCGTCACCGATGACGGCGACCACGGGGCGGGAGTCACCCCGGATGGCGAAGGCCTTGGCCAGCCCGTCGGCGTAGGACAGCGAGGTCGAGGCGTGGCTGTTCTCCACCCAGTCGTGGTCGCTCTCGGCACGGCTGGGGTAGCCCGACAGCCCCCCGCGCTGGCGCAGCCGCTCGAAGCCGTCGACCCGGCCGGTGAGCATCTTGTGCACGTAGGACTGGTGGCCGGTGTCGAAGACGATCGGCTCGCGCGGGGAGTCGAACACCCGGTGGAGGGCGATGGTCAGCTCGACGCAGCCCAGGTTCGGCCCGAGGTGACCCCCGGTGCGGGCGACGCTGGTGACCAGGGCGTCACGGATCTCCGCGGCGAGGGCGGGCAGCGCTTCGGACTCGAGGGCCCTGACGTCTTCCGGGCCCCGCAGCGATCGCAGGAGCGGCACGGTGCGGCGGTGTCCTCTCGGTCGGGCGGCGCCGGGGGGCAGCCGCCGATCCACTGTAGCTGCGGTCTACCGGCTCTTCCGGTCGAGCGGGTGAGGCGGATGCAGCTCACAGCCGCGGTACCCAGCGTTCTCCCCTCAACGCCCCGCCGACGACGTCGACCCCGCGGGCGGCGGCGGCCAGCCGGGCCCCCTCGCGCTCGTAGGCGGCCATCGCCGCCTCGATCGCCTCCGGCGGGAGCTGGTCGGCCAGCTCCACCCGCAGGGTGCGCCACCCGGCGCGGGCGGCCTCCAGACCGGCGGCGACGTGGTCGCCGGCGAACCGGGCGAGCAGCACGGGGTACCGGCGGAGCACCTCGTGCGCGCGGTAGTCCGGCGGCACCAGGTCGAACAGCCAGGCGACGGCGGTGCGCTCCCAGTCAGGGGCGCCCGGCGGGCGCACCTCCTCCGGCCAGCCCGGCGGCAGCGACGTCTCCACCGCACCATTCTGCCGCACGGGTCGAACAGGTGTTCGACACCGGGGCGTGTCGGCTCAGGACGACTGGCGCTTGAGCCAGAACTGCTCGAACCCCCAGGTGCCGGCGCCGCTGGAGTGGTAGCTGACCAGCTCCCACCCCTCGGCGCCGAGCTTGTTGAGCACCGAGCTGGTGTCGCCCTGCTGGCGCTCGAGCTGACCGCCGGGGAGCTTGACGCTCACGCCGGCCCGCTGCGACTCCGCATCGTTGGCGGTGATGACCGAGGCGTATTCCCACGTGGGCACCCCCTGACCGTAACGAGGTCCTGCGCCTCGCGAGCAGCCGGGCGGGCGTGACGGCCCCCGGCCGGCGCGGAGCGACCCCGTCCACGCCTCAGAGGGAGACGCCGTCCTCCACCTCGAGCCCCAGCGCCAGCGCGGCCCCGGCGGCGACGAACCACCACCCGAGCGCCAGGAGCTTGCGGGCGGCCGCCACGTGCGGGTGGGCGGTGGTCGTGCGCTGCATCGCTTCTCCCCTCGTCACCCGGCGGACGCTACGCAGGGGATGCCCCGGGAGACCGACGCGTGTGACTCCTGGGACGGGAGTGGCCCTCCGTCGCCGAACCTCCACGTGCCGGCCCCGGGGTGGGCCGTCAGGCGGGCACGAGCAGCGCGACGCACTCCACGTGCGCGGTCATCGGGAAGGCGTCGAACCCGCGCAGCCCGGCGAGCCGGTACCCGGCGGCGGCGAACGCGGCGACGTCCCGGCCCAGCGCCGCGGGGTCGCAGGCCACGTAGACGACGGCCCGCGCACCGCTCCCGGCGAGCAGCCGGCTCACCGCCGTCCCGGCGCCGGCGCGCGGCGGGTCGAGGACGACGACGTCCGGGCCGGACCCCAGCTCGGCGAGCAGCTCGGCCAGCCCGTCGGCGTCCACCTCGCCCTGCCAGACCTCCGCCTGGGGCAGGCCGGCGAGGTTGGCGTCCGCGGCCGCGCAGGCGCCCGGATCGGCCTCGACGCAGACCACCCGGCCGCCGGCGCCCACCGCCGGAGCCAGCGCGCCCCCGAGCAGCCCGGCGCCGGCGTAGAGGTCGAGCACCGTCTCGCCGTCGGTCGCGGCGGCGAAGCCCGAGACGGCCTCCACCAGCGCGTCGGCCGCGGCGGGGTGCACCTGCCAGAAGCCGGTGCCCTCGACCTCCCAGTCCCGCCCGCCGGCGCGCCGCTCCGCGCGGCCGGCGGCCGCGGGCCGCTCCTCCCCCGCCTGCCGCACCTCGGTGGCACGCGGCCGGCCGCGGCGGTCGAGCGGGGCGGTCGTCACCGCACCGGTGGAGTCGATCGACACGTCGACGGCGCCCGCGCCCGGCCAGCGCCGGCCGAGCACCGCCCGCGCGGCCGGCTCGACGGTGATCGGGCAGTCGTCGAGCACCACGACGTCGTGCGAGCGGTGCCGACGCAGGCCGGGAGCGCCGGTGCGGTCGACGGCGAAGCGGGCCCGGGAGCGCCAGCGCAGCGGGCCGCCGGGCAGCTCCTCGACGGCGAGCCCGGCGACCACCGGGTCCTGCTCGTCCAGGCCGCCCAGGCGCACCAGCTGCTCGCGGACGACGGCCGCCTTCAGCCGGCGCTGCTCGGCCGGGTCGACGTGCTGCCAGTCGCAGCCGCCGCACCTCCCCGGGCCGCTGTAGGGGCAGGGGCGCGCCACCCTCGCGGGGGCCGCCACCAGCACCTCGACGGCGTCCGCGCGGCAGAAGCCCGGGTGCCGGTCCTCGGTGACGCGAACGCGCACCCGCTCACCGGGCAGGGTGTGGCGCACGAACACCACCCGGCCCTCGTGCCGGGCGACGCAGTGCCCCCCGTGCGCCACCGGCCCGACGTCCACCTGGAACTCGCGGCCCACCCACCCCAGACCCTTGTCCGCGTCCCGCGAACGGGCCCGGCTGCGACCGGCCCCCTGCAGGGGCCCGCCGCGAGCCGGCGAGCGGCGGGGGGCGGGGGGACCTTCAGCCATACGGCGTCACGTCGGCCTCGTCGTCGGTGAACCCGCGCCGCAGGTCACCGGGGGCCGGCCCGCCGCGGCGGCCGTCGTCGTCGGCACCGACCGAGCTCTCCAGCTGCCACGGCACCGTCGTGATCATCACGCCGGGCTGGAACTGCAACCGGGCGCGCAGGCGCAGCGCGCTCTGGTTGTGCAGCACGTTCTCCCACCAGTGCCCGACGACGTACTGCGGCACGAAGACCACCACCAGTTCTCGCGGGCTGTCCCGGCGGATGCCCTTCACGTAGTCGAGCACCGGACGGGTGATCTCCCGGTACGGCGACTCGAGCACGGTGAGCGGGACCGGGATGTCGTAGCGCTGCCAGTCGGCCTGCAGCGCGCGGGTCTCGCCGTCGTCGACGTTCACCGTGAGCGCGGTCAGCGCGTCCGGGCGGGTCGCCCGCGCGAAGCTCAGCGCGCGCAGCGTCGGCTTGTGCACCTTCGAGACGAGGACGACGGCGTGCACCTTGCTCGGGAGGGTCCGGGCGTCGGTGTCGGGCTCGAGCTGCTCGGACACGTGGCAGTAGTGCCGGTTGATGCCCTTCATCAGGGCGACGAGGACCGGCATGGCCAGCAGCACCAGCCACGCGCCGTGGGTGAACTTGGTGACCACGATGATCACCAGGACGACGCCGGTGAGCGTGCCCCCGACGGCGTTGATCGCCTGCGAGCGCCGGATCCGGGCGCGCACCCCCGGGTCGGTGATGCTGCGCAGCTCGCGGTTCCAGTGCCGCACCATGCCGGTCTGCCCCAGCGTGAAGCTGGTGAAGACGCCGACGATGTACATCTGGATGAGCCGGTTCACGTCGGCGTCGAAGGCGACGATGAGCAGCCCGGCGAAGCCGGCGAGCAGCAGGATGCCGTTGCTGTAGACGAGCTTGTCGCCGCGGGTGTGCAGCTGCCGCGGCATGAACCGGTCCTGGGCGAGCACGTTGCCCAGCAGCGGGAACCCGTTGAACGCCGTGTTGGCCGCCAGGATCAGGACCAGCGCCGTGGCCGCCTGCACGTAGAAGAAGCCGAACGAGGTGTCGCCGCCGAAGGTGGCCGCGGCGAGCTGGGCGATGACCGTGCGCTGCGGGTCGGTCTCGCAGTCCCCGGGGAAGCCGACCAGGTCGCAGGTGTGCTCCACGTACTTCACGTCCGCGAGCAGGGCCAGCGCGGTGACCCCGGCGAACATGGTGGCCGCGATGCCGCCCATGAGGGCGAGGGTGGTCGCCGCGTTGCGGCTCTTGGGCGGGCGGAAGGCGGGGACGCCGTTGGCGATCGCCTCGACGCCGGTGAGCGCCGTGCAGCCGGAGGCGAAGGCGCGCAGCGCGAAGAAGATCAGCGCCAGCCCGGTGACCTCCTCGTACCCCGGCTCCGGGAGCACGGACCACGTGGAGCTCTCCGCCACCAGGCCCCCGCCCGTGACGAAGTACTTCAGCAGGCCGGTGACGACCATGACCATGATGCCGCTGATGAAGAGGTAGGTCGGCGCCGCGAAGGTCCGGCCCGACTCCCGGACGCCGCGCAGGTTGACCGCGGCCAGCAGCGCCACCAGCCCGAGGGCGATCAGGACGCGGTGCTCGTTCAGCTCGGGGAACGCCGAGATGATGTTGTCGGTCCCCGCGGACACCGACACCGCGACGGTCAGGACGTAGTCGACGAGCAGCGCGCTCGCCACCGTGACGCCGGCCCACTGCCCGTGGTTCTTGACGGCGACCTCGTAGTCGCCGCCGCCCGACGGGTAGGCCCGCACCACCTGCCGGTAGGAGAGCACCACCGTCGCCAGGAGCACCACGACGCCGATCGCGATCCAGGGGGCGAAGAAGAGGAACGCCGTCCCGGCCAGGGTGAGGACGATGAGGATCTCCTGCGTGGCGTAGGCCACGGAGGAGAGCGGGTCGCTGGCGAAGATCGGGAGGGCCAGCCGCTTGGGGAGCAACGACTCCCCCGCCCGGTCGCTGCGGACGGGGCGGCCGAGGACGAGGCGTTTCGGTAGTTGTCCGAGGTCGGACAGGGTTGGCACGGCGCGATGGTACGGACGCGCGGCGCCCCCGCGGGCGTGACCCGGCCCACCCGGCCCCTCGGGGTGATACGGGCGTCCTGGGCCCTGGCACGCCCCCGGCGGGTGTAGCTTCGCGGCCGGTGGAGCGCGGGCGGACGGCGCCGGCGCCACCGGGATCTGCGGGAGTGACGCGTGCACGTGGTCGTGATGGGCTGCGGCCGTGTGGGCTCGGCCATCGCCCGGCGCCTGGAGCAGATCGGGCACAGCGTGGCGGTGATCGACCAGGACCCCGAGGCGTTCCGCCGGCTGGGGCCGGACTTCGCCGGGCGCCAGGTCAAGGGGCTCGGCTTCGACCGGCAGGTGCTGCTGGACGCCGGCATCGACTCCGCGGGCGCCTTCGCGGCGGTGAGCAGCGGCGACAACTCGAACATCATCTCGGCCCGGGTGGCGCGCGAGACGTTCGGCGTCCAGCACGTCGTGGCGCGGATCTACGACTCCAAGCGGGCCGAGGTCTACGAGCGCATGGGCATCCCGAGCGTGGCCACCGTGCCGTGGACGGTGAACCGGCTGCTGCGCGACCTGCTGTCGGTCAAGGTCAGCGAGCTGTGGCGCGAGCCCACCGGGAAGGTGCTGCTGGTGCGCGTCACCGTCAGCGACGCCTGGGTGGGCCGCAAGCTGGCCGCCCTCGAGGCGGCGACCGGCGCCCGGGTGGCCTGGCTGACGAGGTTCGGCGAGGCCCAGCTGCCGACCCAGGCCACGGTGCTCCAGGACGGCGACCAGCTGGTCGTCGCCGTCACCGACGAGCTGACGGCGCGGGTGCACGAGGTCGTCGAGCGCGGCCCCCAGGAGGGTGGGCACTGATGCGCGTCGCCATCGTGGGAGCCGGTGCGGTCGGCCGCTCCATCGCCGGGGAGCTCCTGGAGAACGGCCACACCGTCATGTTGATCGAGAAGGACGGCCGCAAGGTCCGCACCCGCTCGGTGCCGGGCGCGGAGTGGGTGCAGGCGGACGCGTGCGAGGTCTCCTCCCTGGAGGAGGCGCAGCTGGCCACCTGCGACGTCGTCGTGGCCGCGACCGGTGACGACAAGGCCAACCTCGTCGTGTCGCTCCTGGCCAAGACCGAGTTCGCGGTCAACCGCGTGGTCGCCCGGGTCAAGGACCCGCGCAACGAGTGGCTCTACACCGAGGCGTGGGGGGTCGACGTCGCCGTCTCCACCCCCCGGGTGCTCGCCGCCCTGGTGGAGGAGGCGGTGACCGTGGGCGACGTCGTCCGGCTCATGAGCTTCCGCAAGGGCGCGGCCAACCTGGTGGAGATCACCCTGGGCGACGACACCCCGTGGGTGGGCCGCGCGCTGCGCGAGGTGCCCCTGCCCCGCGAGACGGTGCTCACCACGATCCTCCGCGGCGACCGGGTGATCACCCCGTCGCCCGACGAGCCGTTGGAGTCCGGGGACGAGCTGCTGTTCGTGTCGCACGGCGACACGGAGGAGGAGCTGCAGTACGTCTTCGCGCCGGAGGGCCCCGGTCGGATCGGCGCGTGAGCGGCCCCGTCCGGAGGCTCGCCGCGGGTGCGCGCGGGGCGGGGCGGACGGGGTCCTCCCTCAGGCCCCGGGCGGGCCGGGGGTCCGGTGCCGGTGCAGGCGGGCGACCACCCACAGGGTGATCACCAGCACGACGGCGGTGAGCGGCAGGCCCAGCACGACCGAGGCGGTGCCCAGCAGCTCCACCTCGTCGGCGCGGTAGAGCACCCACTGCACGCCGGCGCGCAGGAAGAAGGACGCGGCCCACAGCGCGGTCAGCCACGAGTAGGCGCGCAGCAGCCGGGGCTCGCGGCGCCAGTGCAGCTGCGGTGCAGCGGCCGGGTCGGGCGTCACCGGCGCGCTCGCCACCGGCTCGGTGCCCCGCGCCGTCCGGCGGCTCCACGGCAGGGAGTGCGCGGCCATCGACCCCAGGTGGCTCGGGGCCAGGAACTCCGCGACGACGCCGACGAGCGGCCAGCGGAACGGGATGGAGCCCAGGAGGACCACCCCGACGACCAGGCTGCGCACGATCCCGAGCACGAAGAAGTCGCGGGCCTGGCCGGTGTTGGCGGCGATCGCCACCGCGATGCCGACCCCGATCAGCCCGCTCACGGCCTGCTGGACGCTCTGCCGCCGGGCCAGCCGCAGGGCGAAGACCACGACCGCCGCGGCCACCGCCGCCCAGATGCCGGTGCGCAGGCCGGCGAGGCCGTTGGCCACGATGAACGCGACGGTCGGCAGCGTCGCGTCGACCATGCCGCGCCAGCCGCCCAGCTGGGCCAGCAGCTGGTCCCGGTCGAACACCGAGGTCGACCCGGTGTCGGACCCGCCTTCGCCGTCGCCCGGCCGGCCGGCTGCGGTCACCCTCGTCCCCCTCGTTCGCTCCCGGTCCTGCGCGCGGCGGCTCCCTGCCGCCCCGCGGCGGTCAGCCGGCGTTCAGCTCGTACCAGGGGTTGTAGATGACCTGCCGGCCGTCGAAGGCGGCGAACCGCCCGCGCGCGGTCAGCGAGCGGCCCGGCTCGATCCCCGCGATGCGCCGCCGGCCCAGCCAGACCAGGGTCACCGACCCGGATCCGTCGAACAGCTCGGCCTCGAGGGTGGGCACCGTCTCGCGCGGGGTGTAGACGACGGACTTCAGCCGGCCGGTGACCGTGACGACCTCGCCCTTGCGGCAGGCGCTGACCGGTTCGCAGCCGGCGCTGGCCGACCCCGCCCGGAGCTCCTGGGCGTCGATGGTCTGGTCGTCGGCGGTGAGTCGCTGCAGCGTGCGCGACCACCAGCCCGCCGATCGGGTCTCCGTCACGGCACCAGGGTAGTTCGCGGGGTCGCGCCCGGGGACGCGCACCGGTGTTCCCTGCGTCGCGTCGTCAGGCGGGCGCGCCGGGCGGCGCACCGCCCGGCGGCCGGCCCTGGGCCGGGCCCCCCGGGGGCTGCTGCGCGGCGAGCTGCGCCGCGGCCTGCGGGGGCAGGGTCAGCGGGAGCGGCTCGCGCACCGGCATCGGCTCGGAGCCCCGGACGACGACGATGCCGCGGAACGCCGCCTCCAGCGCCTTCGCCTCCTCCTCGCCGCCCGCGGCGGCCGAGCCGCTGAGCAGGCCGCGCAGGAACCAGCGCGGCCCGTCGACGCCGAGGAAACGGGCCGGCCGCCGCGTCGCCCGCGGGGCCGGCTGCCCGGGCTGCGGCGGTGTCGTCGCGACGACGGTGCCGGCGAGCTCGAGGCCGAAGGGCCCCTCCACCTCCGTGAGCGACGCGCCCTGACCGGAGGCGCTGCGCGCCAGCTCGGCGCGGACGTCGTCCCAGATGCCGGCGGCCCGGGGCGCCGCGAACGCCGCGACCTGCAGCAGCGAGCCGCCGTGGCGCAGCGTCGCGCCGATCACCTTCTGCTGCTGGTTGAGCTCCACCCGCAGGTCCATCCCGGGGAGCGCGGGCAGCCGGATCGCGCCGAGGTCGATCCGCGCCAGCCCGTCCTGGGGGGCGTCGGCCTCGTCCCAGGGCCCGGTGGTCTCCTCGACCTCCCGGATCCGGGTCTGCGGCTCCGGGGGCACGCCCCGCTCGCGCAGGCTGCGGTCGATGCGGTTGCGCCGC
Organism: Blastococcus sp. KM273129; assembly: GCF_021698995.1. Taxonomy (NCBI): domain Bacteria; kingdom Bacillati; phylum Actinomycetota; class Actinomycetes; order Geodermatophilales; family Geodermatophilaceae; genus Blastococcus; species Blastococcus sp. KM273129. Next base: position 43,791 of record NZ_SSXB01000002.1, read on the forward strand.
CGTCCGAACGGCATGTCAGTCCCGCCCCTCGAGTGATCGTGCGTCGGAGGACCCGGGCGTCGCGGGCCCGTGCCCGCCGGTGGAGCCGTGCCCGCCCTCGCCGCGGGCGCTGGCCGGGAGCTCGCGCACCGGGACGAACCGCGCGCGCACCACCGGCTGCACCACCAGCTGCGCGATGCGGTCGCCGCGGGAGAGCCGCAGCGGCGTCACCGGGTCCAGGTTGATGAGGTTGACCATGATCTCCCCGCGGTAGTCGGCGTCGATGGTCCCGGGCGCGTTCACCATGCTCAGCCCCAGCCGGTGGGCCAGCCCCGAGCGCGGGTGCACGAACCCGGCGTAGCCCTCGGGGATCGCCACCGCGACACCGGTACCCACCAGCCGCCGCTCGAACGGGGCCAGCTCGACGTCCTCGGCGGCGCTCAGGTCGGCGCCCGCGTCACCGGCCAGGGCGTACCTCGGGACGGCGCCGTCGGGCGCGGTGAGCCGGACGGGCACGTCCAGGCCGGTGGAGGGATCAGGCACGTCGGCGACCCTATAAGGACCTCCCCGCCCCCCACCGCTCGCGGGCTCCGTCAGACCGGCGGGCCCTGCAGGTCCTCGCGGATGCGGCGCGCGAGGCTCTCGGTCGCCCGGCGGTTGCCACGCCCGGAGAGGGCCGCGCCGACCAGGAAGGGCGCAGCCGCCGGCAGGGCCCCGGCCAGCCGGCGGGTCACCCGCCGGCGGAGAGCGCGCACGCCGGCGGCACCCAGCACCGCGCCGAGGCCGGCCACGCCGCCGTCCCGGACCGCCCGCTGCTCCGACCACGCCGCCAGGTAGGCCTGGGCGCGCGCGGCGGCGTCGCCCGGGGCGCGCCGGCCGCTCAGCTCGTGCAGCTCACCGATGAGGACCACCTCCACGGCGGCCACGAGGACGGTCTCGGCTCCCAGCTCCAGCGGGACGGCCAGCAGGGACGGCGGGGCGAACCAGTGGGCGGCCGACAGCCCACCCGTGGCCGCGCCGATCCCGGAGGTGGCCCGGGCGGCGCGCTGGACGAGCGCCTCGGCGATCTCGTCGTCGGACGCCCCGGGGTGGGCGGCCCGCAGCCGCTCCCGGTCGCGGATCGGCAGCCGCGGCGCCGCCGCCGCCAGGAGGTCGCCGAGCAGCGCGCCGGGGGCCCGGCCGTCGCCGTCGGCCACCCGGGCACCGGACGCCTCAGGCGCCGGCTGCGCACCGCCGCCGAGGGCGCTCGCGACCGCCCCGGCGACGGCGCCGACGACGTCGCGCAGACCTCCGCCGGCGGACCGCTCCGTGCCGCCGCCGGTCAGCCCGGCCACGGCGTCGGCGACCGCCCGCCCGGCGCGCGCGAGCGGGCTCTCCTCGGTCGTCGCCGGGGGGTCCTGCTGCGCGACGGGACGCGGCGGCGGCACGTCACGCGGTGCGCCGGTGCGCGAGCCCTCGGTCATCCGTCGTCCCCTTCACGGTGCGGCGCTGGAACGGCCCCCTCGCGGGGTCCCGCCGCGAGCGTGCGAGCGGTGGGGGCGAGGGGGTCCTTCTTCAGGCGCAGTCGCGGCAGAACAGCTGGTCGCCGCGGGTGGAGGCGAGCCGGCTGCGGTGCTGCACCAGGAAGCAGCGCGAGCAGGTGAACTCGTCCTCCTGCTTGGGCAGGACGCGGACGGTCAGCTCCTCGTTCGACAGGTCGGCGCCGGGGAGCTCCAGGTTCTCGTTGAAGTCCGTCTCGTCGACGTCGACCGACGAGGACTGCGCCTCGGCCCGCCGCGCCTTCAGTTCCTCGAGCGAGTCCTCGCCGAGCTCGTCGGTCTCGTTGCGGCGCGGGGCGTCGTAGTCGGTGGCCATGGGGTGTGCCCCTCCTCCGGGGTTCCGCGGGCGTCGTGCCCGCTCGTCTGACGCGGCGCAGGGTGCGCACCGTCGTCCTGGCCGTTCGCCGGTGGGCGACCGGTGGGTCGTCGTGGGGGCGGCCCGCACCGGGCGCCCCGTCCACGTGCGCCGGTCCCCCTCGCGGAAGGACCGGCAGCCCCCCAACGCCGTCCGGCCCCGATTTGTGCCCGACTCCGGGGAGGTGACACATCGGGACCACGAACGGTCGGGCGGGTCGCGGAGCGCCAGAGGTTACCCTGCGCCGGTGGCGACTTCCCCAGGTGCTGATCCAGCCGTCGTCGGGCCGTATCTGGCCTCCGCTCTAGGGGACGAGCGCTGGCGCTCGGTCGGCATCGAGCTGATCGCCGCCGGCATGTCCAACCTGACCTACGTGGTGACCCCGGAGGGCGGGGCCGCCGAGGACGCGGTGATCCTCCGGCGCCCGCCGACGGGCGCCGTGCTGGCCACCGCGCACGACATGGCGCGCGAGCACCGGGTGATCTCCGCGCTGGGCCCCACGCCGGTGCCGGTGCCGCGGACCCTCCACCTGTGCACGGACACCGGCGTGCTGGGTGCGCCGTTCTACGTGATGGAGCGCGTGGTCGGCCTGCACGTCATCGACCGGATCCCGGACGGCTACGCCGACGGCCCCGACCAGCGGCGTGCGATCGGCGACGGCCTGGTCGACGTGCTGGCCGATCTGCACTCGGTCGACCCCGTCGCGGTGGGGCTGGGCGACTTCGGCCGCCCCGAGGGCTTCATGGCCCGCCAGGTGCGCCGCTGGACCCAGCAGTGGGAGGCGACCCGCGACCGCGACCGCCCGGGGCTGGACGCCCTCGCCGCCCGGCTGGCGGAGACGGTGCCCGCGACGCAGCGGCACGGGATCGTCCACGGTGACTTCCGGCTGGACAACTGCCTGCTCGACCCGGAGGTCCCCGGCCGCGTCCGCGCGGTGCTGGACTGGGAGATGTCGACCCTGGGGGATCCGCTGGCCGACCTCGGCATGCTCCACGTCTACTGGCCGCAGGCCGGGGAGCGCAGCGTCGCCGGGCAGAGCACCGTGACGGCCCTGGAGGGCTTCCCGACCCGCGCGGAGGTGGCCGCACGCTACGCCGAGCGCAGCGGCCTGGACCTCTCCGATCTGTCCTGGTACGTCGGCTTCGCGTACTTCAAGTTCGCGGCCATCGTCGCCGGCATCGTCGCCCGCTCGGCCGCCGGCGCCATGGCGGGCAAGGACACGGCGGGCTACGCCGACCGGATCGACCCGTGCGTCGAGCGGGGACGCGCCGCGCTGGACGACGGTGCGATCTAGCCGCGCCGCCCGCCCCTAAGCTCGCAACCGACAGCCGTCCGCAGCAGTCGCGGCGCCGTCCCGTCCGTCCCGGCCGGTCCGGCCCGGCTGCCCGGTCCTCGCCGAGGAGAACCACCGTGACCGAGCGCACCGTCCAGCCTCCGGTGCGCCCCCGCAGCGGACGTCGTCCGCTGCCCCCGCTGATCTTCCTGCTCGTCCTGGCCCTGGCCGCCGGAGCGGTGTGGTGGACGGTGCTCCGCGAGGACCAGGAGCGGCGCGCCGAGGCGGCCGAGGAGTGCGCCGCCGCGGAGGAGCCGCCACCGTCGCTGGACCCGGCCGCGGTGTCGGTGCGGGTGTTCAACGCCACCGACCAGGGCGGGCTCGCGCAGCAGGTGGCCGACGAGCTCGCCGGCCGCGGCTTCACCATCAACGAGGTGGCCAACGACCCCACCACCCGGGTGGTCGAGGGCGCCGGCGAGGTGCGCCACGGCTCTCCCGGACGGGACGCCGCCCGCTTCCTCGGGGTCTACGCGCCGGGCGTCAGCTACTACCCCGACACGCGGGCGACCGCGGTCGTCGACCTGGTGCTCGGGCCGGAGTTCCCCGGCATCGCGCCCCCCGAGGAGGTCGAGGCGGCGCTGACCGCCCCGGAGGAGGCCCCCAGCGACTGCTGACCGGGGTGTTCGCCGCTGCTCAGCGGTGCAGCTCGGAGACCAGCGCGGAGAACGGCCCGGCCACCGCAGGCGCCACCGCGATCACCATCGGCTCCCCCACCGGGGCGCCGTCCAGCCCGCTCACCACCGCCCCGGCCTCGGCGGCCACCAGCGCGCCCGCGGCGTGGTCCCACGGGTTGAGGTCGAGCTCGAAGTAGGCGTCGACCCGCCCGGCGGCCACCGCGCACAGGTCCAGCGCCGCGCTGCCGAACCGCCGGATGTCGCGCACCCGCGTCACGAGCTCCGCCACGACCGCCCCCTGCGCCCGCCGCTGCTCCACGCGGTAGCCGAACCCGGTGGCGACCATCGTCTGCTCCAGCGACGGCGGCGTGCCCACCGCGAGCCGGCGCACCGGCCGCCCCGGCGCCGCCAGCCACGCGCCACCCCCGGAGGCCGCCGTGAACAGCTCCCCCGTCGCCACGTTGAGCACCGCCCCGGCGCGGACCACCCCGTCGACCTCGGCGGCCACGGAGACGGCGTAGGCCGGGATGTCGTACAGGAAGTTCACGGTGCCGTCGATCGGGTCGACGATCCACCGGACGCCGCTGGTCCCCTCCCGCGCCGCGCCCTCCTCCCCCAGCACGCCGTCCTCGGGCCGGGCCTCGAGCAGACGCCGGACCAGCAGCTCCTCGCTGGCGGCGTCCACCGCCGTGACGACGTCGACCGGGCTGGACTTGGTGCTCACCCGGTCCCCGGCGGACTCGCGCCCGCGGGCCACCAGGACGGCGGCCTCCCGCGCCGCCGCGACGGCCACCTCCAGGAGGTCGCCCGGCTCGGGGGTGGCGGGGACGGCTGCGCGCGCGGATGCCATGCGCCCGATCCTGCCGCAGCGGCGCCCCCCTCGTCGGGGCGGCCACGGGCACGCGAGCGGCGGGAGCGGTGAGGCCCGTCCACTAGCCTATCGCCGTGCAGGGCTTCGGGGTGGACATCGGCGGCAGCGGCATCAAGGGGTGCCTGGTCGACCTGGACGCGGGACGGCTCATCGGGGAGAGGCTGCGCATCGAGACACCGCAACCCTCGCTCCCGGAGCCCGTCTTCGACGTCGTGGCGCGGATCGTGGACTCGTTCGGCTGGTCCGAGCGCGTCGGCGTGACCTTCCCCGGGGTGCTCAAGTCGGGCGTCGCGCACACCGCGGCCAACGTCGACAAGAGCTGGCTGGGCACCGACCTCGCCGCGGGGGTGGCCGAGCGCATCCCCGGGCCGGTGGAGACCCTGAACGACGCCGACGCCGCGGGCCTGGCCGAGATGCGCTACGGCGCCGGCCGCGACCGCAACGGCGTCGTGCTCATGCTCACGTTCGGCACGGGGATCGGCAGCGCGCTCTTCGTCGACGGCCGGCTGGTGCCCAACACCGAGTTCGGGCACATCCAGGTCGACGGCGAGGACGGCGAGAGCCGCGCCTCCGCGGCCGCCCGGGAGCGGGAGGAGCTCAGCTACCCGGACTGGGCGCTGCGCGTGGACCGCTACCTCGACGTCCTGGAGGCCAGCGTCTGGCCGGACCTGATCATCGTGGGCGGCGGTGTGAGCAAGAAGGCGCACAAGTGGGTGCCGCTGCTCTCCACGCGCACCCCGGTGGTGCCGGCCGAACTGCAGAACGACGCCGGGATCGTCGGCGCCGCGCTGGCCGCCGTCGAGCGCGCCGAGGCCTGACCGCCCGGCAGCGGACCCGCGCGGCCACCCGGCCGGGGCCCTCCGCCCGCCCCCTCGGAGCGAGGGGACCAGGTGCGAGGCGGTGGTTTCACCCGGGGACGTCGTTACAATGGTGGAGCCCCAGCCCGCCGCTCTCCAGCCGGGAGGGATCCCCCGACCCGAACGCGGCCAAACGCCGTGCCGGTCACGCGGGGGTCTCACGTCCCTCGAGCGCAGGCCGGAGCCGCTGCCCGCGGGCCACACGGTCTCCGGGGAACGCACCCAGCACGGGAAGGAACCTGAGTGCCCGCCGATCAGCCAGCACCGGAAGCAGCCGCAGCGAGCACCCCGCGCGCCAGGACGGCCGCCGCCGGTACCCGTGCCAAGAAGACGGCCACCGAGCCGGCTGCCGCACGGAAGAAGGCACCGGCCAAGGCCGCCGGTACCAAGACCGCGGCCAAGGGCCGCGCGAAGCCGGCGATCACGCCGTCGCCGGGCGGCGGCGAGGGCGCCGTGCTCACCGCGGTGGCCACCAAGGAGGGCGCGGTCGCGGTCGTCGACGCCGGCTCCGAGGGGCTCAAGCTCGACGAGACCGTCGTCACCGGCAAGGACGGCGTCGAGGTCGCCGCCGAGGAGGAGACCGCCGAGGGCGGCGACTTCGAGTGGGACGAGGAGGAGGAGTCCGAGGCGCTGCGGCAGGCCCGCAAGGACGCCGAGCTCACCGCCTCGGCCGACTCGGTCCGCGCCTACCTCAAGCAGATCGGCAAGGTCGCGCTGCTCAACGCCGAGGAGGAGGTCGACCTCGCCAAGCGGATCGAGGCCGGCCTCTACGGCGCCGAGCGGCTGCGGCAGGCCGAGGAGGAGGGCCAGAAGCTCTCCCCGCAGATGCGCCGCGACCTCAACTGGATCGTCCGCGACGGCGAGCGCGCCAAGAACCACCTGCTGGAGGCCAACCTCCGCCTCGTGGTCTCCCTGGCCAAGCGCTACACCGGCCGCGGCATGGCGTTCCTGGACCTGATCCAGGAGGGCAACCTCGGCCTGATCCGCGCGGTCGAGAAGTTCGACTACACCAAGGGCTACAAGTTCTCGACCTACGCGACGTGGTGGATCCGCCAGGCCATCACCCGCGCGATGGCCGACCAGGCCCGCACCATCCGCATCCCGGTGCACATGGTCGAGGTCATCAACAAGCTCGGCCGCATCCAGCGCGAGCTGCTCCAGGACCTCGGGCGCGAGCCCACCCCCGAGGAGCTGGCCAAGGAGATGGACATCACCCCGGACAAGGTGCTGGAGATCCAGCAGTACGCCCGGGAGCCGATCAGCCTGGACCAGACGATCGGTGACGAGGGCGACAGCCAGCTCGGCGACTTCATCGAGGACTCCGAGGCCGTCGTCGCCGTGGACGCGGTGAGCTTCACGCTCATGCAGGACCAGCTCACCAGCGTGCTGCAGACCCTCTCGGAGCGGGAGGCCGGCGTCGTCCGCCTCCGCTTCGGGCTCACCGACGGCCAGCCGCGCACGCTCGACGAGATCGGCCAGGTCTACGGCGTGACCCGCGAGCGGATCCGGCAGATCGAGTCCAAGACGATGTCGAAGCTGCGCCACCCCAGCCGGTCGCAGGTCCTGCGCGACTACCTGGACTGAAGAAGGACCCCTCTCCTCCCCACGCCTCGCAAGCCCGGCGCGGGCCCCTGGGGAGGGTCCGGTTCCACGATGTCGCCCGTGGCCGGTGACCTCTCGGGGTCACCGGCCACGGCCGTCGCGCAAGAGGGTCACGAACGCGTGACACCCGGTGTGCGCCGACACCTGTCGGGTAGACGGCGTAGCGTGGTGCCCGTCAGAACAGCAGCGGACCCACGGTCGGGCCGGTCGAGCACCGGTCCGGCAGATGATCACCAGCACGTGCACCACCAGTTCCACCCCAGTGACGTCCCCTGCTGGACCCGCTCCACCCAGACCCGGTGTGTTACGGACTCATCTCTTTCGGCGAGTCCGGGATGAACCGGGTCGGAACGGGAATCCGAGGGGCCATCCTGGCGCTGTGCAGGAGGCCGATCCGCAGCCGCGGGTCCGTGCGGTAGAGAGCGAGTGATGACCCAGATGACCCAGACGCTGACGACGACCCCCGCCGCCGACGACCTGGTCGTGCCCTTCCACTGCGACCGCTGCGGCGCACTTGCCAAGGTCCGTGTCGTGCTCGCCAACGGCAGCGACCTCGTGTTCTGCGGACACCACGCCCGCGAGTACGAGGGCAAGCTGCGTGACATCGCCGTCGACATCATCGACACTGAGGGCGAGCAGCGCGCAACTGCGTGAGAGAGGCGCTATCGTCGCGCCCGCGATGACCGCCTCACCCGACGACGCCGCCGCGTCCGACGTCCCGCCTCGTGCGGGCGCCGGGCCGGCGGCTCCGTCGTCTCCGGGGAGCCCCGGTCGGCGGCGACCGGAGGAAACCCCCATGTCCCAGCACCACCCCGCGCCCGACGAGACGGTGCGCATGCGTCCTGACGGCGGGGACGGCCCCCCGCCGCCGACCGGTCAGACGCCGGCGTACGAGGCCGCTCCGGACGACACCCGGCCCGTGGGCCGTGACTGGCAGCGCGGTGCCCCCGCCGCACCGGCCACCGCCGGGACCAGCTCTGCCGAGACCGGGCCCACCGAGACCGGGCCCACCGAGACCGGGCCCACCGAGGCCGGGCCCACCGAGGCCGGCTCCCCCGGAACCGCTCCCTCCGGCACCACCGCCGCCCATGACGCCTCCGCCGAGGCCGCTCCGGTCCAGCAGGCGGGCAGCACCGGCACCGAGCCCGGCCGGGACGCCTCCCGCGAGGAGGACCCCGCGGGCACCGCCGTCATCCCGCCGGTGGACGACCGCACCACCGCCCTCCCGGCGGAGGACGGCGACGTCCTGCCCACGGTGCCCGTGGACCAGGGCGCATCCCTCGCGGCCCGCAGCCCCGGGAACGGGGGTGCCGACGGCCCGCCCACCGGCGACGGCGGCACGGAGGGGCCCCGCGGGCCCTGGTGGCGCCGTCGCGCGGCGCTGGTGCCGGCCGGCGTCCTCGCCGCCCTGGCCGTCCTCTACGGCGCCGACCTGCTGGTGGCCTCCGGCGAGGTCCCCCGCAACACGGTCGTGGCGGGTGTCGACGTCGGCGGGCTGGCGCCCGCGTCGGCCGCGCAGCGGCTCGAGGAGCGCCTCGCCCCCCGCGTGGTCGCCGACCACCCGGTGACCGCCGCCGACGTGACGGGGACCCTCTCCCCCGCCACGGCCGGCATCACCCTCGACGTCCCCGCCACGGTGGACGCCGCCGAGGAGCAGCCGCTCAACCCGTGGACCCGCCTGGTCACCCTCTTCTCCGACCGGGAGGTCGAGCCGGTGATCACCGGGGAGGAGACCGCGCTGCAGGCCCAGATCGAGGGCATCGCCGCCCAGGTCGACCGGGCCCCGCAGGACGCGACCATCGCGATCGAGGGCACCACGCCCGCCGTCGTGGAGCCGGTGGACGGCCGGACGCTGGACCGCGAGGGTGCGGCCGAGGCGATCACCGAGGCGCTGGCCTCCGGCGGTGACCCGAGCACGCCGATCGAGCTGCCCGTGGACGTGGACCCGGTGCGCGTCGACGCCGAGGAGGCCACCCGCGTCCTCGAGGAGACCGTGACTCCGGCGCTGTCGGCACCGGTGCAGGTCGTGAGCCAGGACGGCGCCACCTCCGTCGAGGTCCCGGTGACCGCCATCGCCGGCTCCCTCACCTTCACGCCCCAGGACGACGGCGAACTGGCCGTCGGGCTCGACCCCGAGGCGCTGGGGACGGGCCTCGGCGACGAGCTCTCCGAGTTCGGCACCCCGGCCCAGGACGCCACGTTCGAGGTGTCCGGCGACACGGTGAGCGTCGTCCCGTCGGTCGACGGCACCGGCATCGCGCCGGCCCGCTTGGCCGAGCAGCTGCTGCCCGTGCTGACCGAGCGGGCGCCGCGGACCGTCACCGCCGAGCTGGGGCCCGTGCCGGCGGAGTTCACCACCCAGGAGGCCGAGGCCCTCGGCATCCGGGAGGAGATCTCCAGCTTCACCACCAACATCGGCAACCCCGCGAGCGGCACGAACATCCGGGTGGTCGCCGAGGAGGTCGACGGGGCGATCATCATGCCCGGGGAGACCTTCAGCCTGAACGGCTTCACCGGGCCCCGCGGCCTCGCGCAGGGTTACGTGGAGGCCGGCGTCATCAACAACGGCGAGTTCACCACCGCCGTGGGCGGCGGCATCAGCCAGTTCGCCACGACGATGTTCAACGCCGTCTTCTTCGCCGGCCTCGAGGACGTCTTCCACAAGCCGCACAGCTACTACATCAGCCGCTACCCGGCCGGCCGCGAGGCGACGGTCTACTACGACTCGATCGACCTGAAGTGGCGCAACGACGGCGACACCGGCGTCTACGTGGACACCGCGTGGACCCCCGGCACGATCACGGTCACCTTCTACGGGACCAAGCGCTACGAGATCCAGTCGATCAGCAGCGAGCGCTACAACATCCGCCAGCCGGTCGTGCAGGACAAGCCCGACAGCCCGACCTGCGAGCCGCAGGCGGGATCGACCGGCTTCGACATCACGGTCACCCGGGTCTTCCGCGATCTCGGGACCGGCGCGGAGATCAGGCGCGAGGACTTCCGCACCCGCTACGCCGCCGAGCCGGTGATCAACTGCGTGCCGGTGGAACCGCCGGCGCCAGGACCGGAGGGCACCGCCCCGGGCGGCGCCCCGGCGCCGGGCGGCCGGCGCCCGTCGCGCGCCCGGGCGGCCTGACGTCCCGTCCCGACCCGCCCCGGTGGGGTGCCGCACCCGGCACCCCACCGGTCGGTGGACGCCCTGGCGTGCACACTGGGCAGGTGAGCGCCGTCCTCCCCAGCGGCTCGCCCGCCGGGGTCGGTGCGGACGAGCCCGCTGACCGTGCCGGGACGGCGGGGTCCACGCGGGCCGACGTGCCGCGCCCTTCCCGGGTGCGCCGGTGGCCGGCGGTGCTGCGGGTGCCCCTGCAGGTGCTCGGCCGCACGCTGGCCAAGGCGTGGCAGGACCGCATCATCGGGCTGTCCGCCGAGGCGGCGTTCTGGCAGATCCTCTCGGTGCCGCCGCTGCTCATCGGCCTGCTGGGCTCGCTGGGCTACCTGGGCTCGCTGATCGGCGCGGACGCCGTCGCCCAGATCGAGGAGCAGCTGCTCGAGGCCTCCGCGCAGGTGCTCACCGCCGACGTCGTCGACGACTTGGTCCGCCCGACGCTGGCCGACATCCTCGGCTCGGGGCGGCTGGAGCTGGTCAGCGTCGGTTTCCTGCTCTCCCTGTGGGCAGGCTCGTCGGCCACGGCCACCTTCATGAACACGATCGTCATCGCCTACGACCAGCGCGACGTCCGCGGCCCGATCCGCACCCGGCTCAAGGCGCTGTGGCTCTTCGTCGTCGGGCTGCTGCTGGCGGTGCTCACGCTGCCGCTGCTCGTGCTCGGGCGCGGCAGGCTGGTCGCGCTGGTCCCCCCGGACTGGCGGGGCACGACGGACATGCTCATCAACGCCGTCTACTGGCCGATCGTGGTCATCGGGCTGCTCCTGGCGCTGACCAGCTTCTTCCACGTCGTGCTGCCGCACCGGCTGCCGTGGCGGCGGCAGCTGCCCGGCGCGGTGCTGAGCCTCGGCTTCTTCCTGGTGGCCGCCCTGCTGCTGCGCGCCTACGTCAGCGACATCCTGACCGTGGCCCTGCCCTACGGGGCCCTCGCGGCACCGATCGGCGCGCTGCTGTTCTGCTTCTTCTTCGGGATGGCGGTCCTCCTCGGCGCGGAGTTCAACGCGACCATCCAGTCGCGCTGGCCCGCACCCCTGCGCCGCCACGAGCGGCGCCGGCGCGAACGGCGGCAGGCGAAGATCGACGAGGAGGCCCGCCGGCTCGGCCTGCGGTGAGGCCGGGCACTCAGTCCTTGCGGAGCTGCTCGTAGACCTCCTTGCAGGCCGGGCACACCGGGCTGCCGGGCTTCGGGCTCTTCGTCACGGGGAAGACCTCGCCGCACAGCGCCTCGACGAGGGTGCCCATGACGGCGCTCTCGGCGATCTTGTTCTTCTTGACGTAGTGGAAGACCTCGTTGGCGTTGCCGGTGTCGGAGTCGCGGACGTCCGGCCGCTCGAGGATGTCGCTGCTGCTCATGAGGCGCTCCCTGCTCGACGGTCGAGTGGTGCGGCGGGGTGCACCGCGGTGCTCCCGTACCCGCCGACCATGATGACAGGGTGCCGCTCCCGAACAGCTCCCCCCGCCCGGTCCTGTCCCCCGAGGTCGCCGACGCCCTGGCCGGCGGCCGGCCCGTCGTCGCCCTGGAGAGCACCCTGCTCGCCCACGGCCTCCCGCGGCCCGACAACCGGGCGGCCGCCGACGAGGTCGAGGCCGCGGTGCGGGCCGGCGGCGCCGTCCCGGCCACCATCGCCGTGCTCGACGGCACCCCGCACGTCGGGCTCACCGCCGAGCAGGTCGACCGGGTCTGCGCGGACCCCGACCTGGCGAAGCTGGGCGTCCGCGACCTGCCCGTGGCCGCCGCGCTCGGGATGAGCGGCGCGACGACCGTGTCCAGCACCGCGCTGCTGGCCGAGGCGGCCGGGGTGGCGGTCTTCGCCACCGGCGGCCTGGGCGGGGTGCACCGGGAGTCCGTCGAGACCTTCGACGAGTCCGCCGACCTGACCGCGCTCTCCCGCACCTCGCTGGTGGTGGTCTGCGCGGGGGTGAAGTCGATCCTCGACGTCCCCGCGACCCTCGAGCGGCTGGAGTCGCTGTCGGTGACCGTGGTCGGCTACGGGACCACCACCTTCCCCGGCTTCTACGTCGCCGACTCGGGCTCGGCGGTGGACTGGTCGGTCGCCGACGCCGAGCAGGCCGCCGCGGTCTTCGCCGCCCGCCGCGGACTGGCGCCGGGGGCGGTGGTGGTGGCCAACCCGCTGCCGGCCGACCAGCAGCTGGACCGGGAGCTGCACGACCGGGTCATCGCCGACGCCCTGGCCGCGGCGGGTGCGGCCGGGGTGCGCGGCAAGGACGTGACGCCCTTCGTGCTCGACCACCTGCACCGGGCGAGCGGAGGCGCGACGCTCGAGGTGAACGTGCGCCTGGTGCTGCGCAACGCCGAGCTCGCCGGCCGGATCGCCGCGGCGCTGGCCGCCCGCCCCGCCTGAGCGCGACCGTGACGTCCCGGGTCGTCGTGGTCGGCGACGTCGCCACCGACGTCGTCGCGGTCCTCTCCGGGGAGCCGGCCCCCGGCTCGGACCGGCCGGCCCGCATCGTCAGCCGCGGGGGCGGCGCGGGCGCGAACGTGGCCGCGCACCTCGCCCGCCTGGGGACGCCGGTCGTGCTGGTCGGCTGCACCGGGGACGACGCCGCCGGCGCCGGGCTGACCGCCGAGCTGGCGGCGGCCGGGGTGGAGCTGCGGGTGCGCACCGTGCCGGGCGCCGCGACCGGCACCATCGTCAGCCTGGTCGAGCCCGACGGGCAGCGGAGCATGCTCGCCGACCGCGGCGCGAACCTGGCGCTGCGCCCCGCGGACGTCCCCACCCCCGCAACGGGCGGCCACCTGCACCTGTCCGGGTACACCCTGCTCGACCCGGGGCCCCGCGCCGCCGGGCTGGCGGCACTGCAGGCGGCCGCGGGCGCCGGGTGCACCGTCTCGGTGGACCCGGCCTCGACCGGCCCGCTCCGCGGCTACGGGGTGCAGCGCTGGCTGGCGGACACGGCCGGGGCGACCATGGTGCTGCCCAACGCCGACGAGGCGCACCTGCTGACCGGCTGCGCCGACGTCACCGAGGCCGCGCGAGCCCTGGCCGCCCGGCACCCCGTCGCCGTCGTGACGCTCGGGGCCGAGGGCGCGCTGTGGGCGGCGGGCGGCGAGGTCGTGCACCGACCCGCCCGGCCGGCGGCCGTCGTGGACACGACCGGGGCCGGGGACGCCTTCGCCGCCGGCCTCCTCGCGGCGTGGCTGGGCACCCCGCACTGCTCCCCCGCGGAGGCGCTGGACGCGGGGCTGGCCTGCGCGGCCGAGGTGGTCGGTCGGCCCGGCGCCCGCTGACCCGCGCTCAGCCCTCGATGACCCGCCCGGGCCGGGCGGGGTTCTCCAGCACCCGGTCGGGCCGGACGTCGACGCCGCGCAGGCGGGTCCCGGGCTTCGGCGGGCGGTCGTTGGCCATGACGACGGCGATCCACGGCAGCACCGTGCCCAGGACCGCCAGGATGACCATCAGCCAGACGACCTTGTAGAAGATGGCGGCCAGGATGAGCGCCAGGGCGCGGATCGCCATCGTGATGGCGTAGCGCCGCTTCCGCCTGGCCTGCTGCTCGGCCAGGCTCGGGGCGGCCTCGGTGATGAGCACCGGCTCCGGCTTGCGCGCTCGCGGGAACTGCTGGCTCGAGGCCACGGGCACCCTTCCCTCCGCTGGCCGGTGTCCGCGGGGTCGCGCCCCGCCGGCTCCCGGACCACCCCCATGGTGCCACCGCGCGGGGCCCGGTGCAGGCGCCTCGGTCACCCCGCCGAAGCCTGCTTCGCCGCCTTCGCCGCCTGCTTCTGCTCCTGCTTGAACGCCCGCACCTCGGCCAGCGACTCGGGACCGGTGATGTCGGCGACCGAGCGCCGTGAACCGTCGGTCCCGTAGTCCCCTGCCGCCTCCCGCCAGCCGGCCGGGGTGACGCCGTACTGCTTGCCCAGGAGGGCCAGGAAGATCTTCGACTTCTGCGCACCGAAGCCGGGCAGGCCGGTCAGGCGCCTCAGCAGGGTGGCGCCGTCGCAGCCGTCGGCCCACAGCCCCTCGACCCGGCCGTCGTACCGCTCGACCAGCGTCCGGCAGACCTCCTGTGCCCGGCCGGCCATCGACCCCGGGTACCGGTGGAGGGCCGGCGGCCCCTGGAAGACCCGCACCAGCTCCTCGGGGTCCATCGCCGCGAGCTGCTCCGCCGAGAGGGTCTCGACGCCGAGCCGGTCGGCCAGCAGCCGCGGGGCCCCGAAGGCGCGCTCCATCGGGAACTGCTGGTCCAGCAGCATCCCGATCAGCAGGGCGAGCGGGTCCCTGCCGAGGAGCTCGTCGGCAGCGGGGTCCTGGGCGATGCGGAGGGTCGGCACACCGGAGATGGTGCCGTAGGACGGCCCTGGAGAGATCACCCACCGGCAGGTGGCGCGATCGCCCCGGTCAACCGGTCTTCACCGGGTCCGCCGTTGCTGTGCATCCGTGAAGCCGCTGTCCAGCACCTCGGAGGTGAGCATGACGATCGGGTTCCGTCCGACCGAGGACGGCGAGCAGATCCTCCGTGAGCCGATGCGGGACGACGAGCGCCGATGTCCTCCGCCGCGCTGCGCCTGCTCGACCGTGCACCGTGGCTCGCCCGGGCCCGTGCCGACGCCGAGCGATCGGCGGACGACGACCTGTCCGGCAGACCGACGTGTGGTTCCGCGGCGCGGTCCACCGGGTCGAGGCACCGGCAGCGAAGCCCTCACCGTCTCGTCGACGCGTGTGCTGGTCCAGCAGCATCCCGATCAGCAGGACCGACCGGATCGCCGCACAGCAGGTCAGCGGCGACCTCGTCCCGGGCGGCTCATGCCCACCGGGCGAGTGCAGTGCAGGTGTCGAGCGGAACCTCCGTGAGCCCGCTGTCGAGGACCTCGACCTGTGAGTGGAGCCGCAGGTGCTGCCAGCGTTCGACGTCCGGGTGCTCCACGAGCACGGGGAACCGCGCCGACCTCCACAGGGTGAGCCGGTCGGCCGGCATCCGCATGGCCACCAGCTGGGCAGCATGACCGGCCGCCGCGCAGGCCTTGCCCAGCGACAGGGACGGATCCGGGCAGATGGACACCACGACCGACCCCGACGGGCGCGGATCGATGGCTGCGGCCGCGTCCGGATCGGCCGGTTCCCTCCCGGTCAGCGGCAGCCTGCCGATCGCTGACGGGGTCCGCACGGTCGATCGAGGCACGAGCGCGCGCACCTCCGCACCGGCCACCACGGCGGTGATGCCGGCGACCGCCTGCACTCGCTCCCAGGCAGCGCCCCGGGCTCGGCGGCAGAGCTTTCGCACGCCGCCGGTCAGCCAACGGTCGACATCGGCGGCCCACTCGCCGCCGGGCAGCGCCCGGTCGTCGGAGAGCAGTCGGACCACCGCAACGGCGGCGGCCCGGCACACCGCCGTGCGCGACGGCGGGTCGACCTTCTCGACACGGGCGACGAGCTGCATCGCGGACTGCGTCTCGCACCGGACCACCGCGCACATCGAACCGCCTCTCCGCCACACCGCACGACGTCGTCGACGGGCCGGTCCGCCGGCCCCTCTCCGGTTCGCTCCAGCCTCACCTCAGCCCAGGGTGCAGACGTAGTAGGCGTTCTGCGGGTCGGTGTCGATCTGGCGGACCTCGACGTCGGCGAAGCCCGCCTCGCCGAGCATGCGCAGCGCGGTCTGCCGGCCCCACATGGTGCCCAGCCCCACCCCGCCCAGGCCCAGCGAGACCGGCATGCAGTGCAGCAACGAACAGGTGTACAGGAGCGTCGCCAGCGGCAGGTCGATGTTGTCGGCGACCTCGCTCGACCCGGTGATGTCCACCATGAGGAAGACCCCGTCCGGCCGCAGCGCCCGGGCGATGGCGGCCAGCACCTGCGCCGGCTGCGCCTGGTCGTGGATGGTGTCGAAGGCGGTGATCAGGTCGAAGTCGTCGGCGTGGTCCAGCACGGCCACGTCCTGCACCTCGAAACGGGCGTTGGGCAGCTCCCAGCCGGCTGCCTCGGCCCGGGCCCGGCCGATGGCCTCGGTCGAGAAGTCGTAGCCGACGAAGCGGCTCGCCGGGAAGGCCCGGGCCATGAGGTTGACCGCGTGGCCGGAGCCGCAGCCGAAGTCCGCGACGTCGACGCCGGCCGTGAGCCGCTCCGGCAGACCCGGGACGAGGGGCAGGATCGTGTCGAGCAGCGAGGCGTCGTTGACGGCCGCGCTGTCCTCGGCCATCACCTCGTGGAACCGGCTGAACGCCGAGTAGGGCACTCCCCCGCCCGAGCGGAACGCCTCCACCACCAGGTGCTCCGCCTCGGCGAGCATCGGGATGTACCGGCACAGCCGGGCCAGGTTGTCCGGTCCGGCGGCTCGGGTCAGCACGGCGGCGTGCTCGGCGGGCAGCCGGTAGCTGCGCGACGACGCGTCGTGCTCCACGACGCCGGCCACGGTCAACGCGGCGAGCCACTCGCGCACGTAGCGCTCCTGCAACCCGGCGGCCTGCGCGATCTGCTCCGACGTGGCGTCGTCCAGATCCGCCAGCACGTCGAACAGTCCCAGTTGGTCGCCGATGCTGCACTGCAGCACCAGGCCCGCCGCATCGACCGCGCCGACCATCCGATCGGCGAACGCCGCCGCGCGCCGCTCGTCCTTCGGGCGCTGCTGCGTCTGGGTAGTGGTCATGGTCCGCTCCGGGGGATCCGCGCTCGAGCAACCGCTCGGCTGCTCGGGCCGACGCTAGGGCGGGCGCGGACCGCGGCGCTTCGGTGCGAACACCCATCCGCGCGGGACGCGGGTGAGTGTTCCCGCGTACTCCCGTCAGACCATGCGGTGCTCGACCGCGTACCGGGTGGCGGCGGACCGGGAGGTGACGCCGAGCTTGGGGTAGAGGTTGGTCAGGTGCCGCTCCACCGTCCGCCGGCTGATCGTGAGGGTCGCGGCGATGCCGGCGTTGGGCAGCCCTTCCGCGAGGAGGCGCAGCACCTCGCCCTCCCGCGGGGTCAGGCGGGACCGCGCCGGCGCGGCAGACCGGCCGCCGAGATCCGACCAGGCGGGACGGGCGCGCAGCCGGGCGAGCACCTGCGCCGCCGCTGCCTCCTCGAACTTCGCGCTGGCCCGGTCGCCCAGCGCCCGGTAGCAGCGGGCGAGCAGCTGCCGGGTGCACGCGGCCTCGTAGGGCGTGCCCAGTTCCTGCCACCGACGGCAGGCGGCCCGCAGGGACGGCAACGCCTCGGCCGGGGATCCCCGTGCCAGCGCGACCGCACCGGCTGCGGTGTCCGACAGCGGGACGACGAGGGACTGCGGCCAGGTCCGGCCGAGCTCGTGCAGCTCCTCCGAACGCCGGTGCGCCTCGGGCAGGTCGTCCGCGGCGCAGGCGATGCGGACGGCCGCCGCCAGCAGGCGGGCGCGGTGGTGCAGGTGGCCTTCGGTCCTGGCCAGCAGCGCCGTCCGCACCGCAGCGCCGGCGGAGGCGACATCGCCGCGGTCGAGCTGGAGGAGGGCCAATCCGGGCTGCGGGTCGGCGCCGCGCCGGTGCGCCTCCGCGAACGCCGCCTCGGCCCCGAACCGGTCCCCCGTGATCAGTCGCACCTCCCCGCGGACCAGCCAGGCCGCCCCGACCGTCTCCTGGCACAGCTCGTGCAGTTCGCGGCAGGTCCGGTCCAGCGCCGGCTCGACCCGCTCCCACTCACCGGACAGCTGCCAGAGCCGGGCCCGGTACACGCGGCACGCGCCGGTGAAGAGCACCGCCGCCGGCAGCGAGTCCAGCCACTGCTCGGCGCCCTCGAGCCAGAGGCGCATCCGCGCGACGTCACCGACCCGCTCGGCGACCTCCATGGCCATGCAGAAGGCGTTGCCCAGCCACTCCGGCGACAGGGCCTCGGCGTCCAGCCCCACCATCGCTTCGTCGAGCAGCGTCATCCCCTGCCGGACCCGCCCCGTCCCGACGAGGGCGTACCCCTCGGCGACGAGGGCGGCCAGCGCCAGCGTCCGGTCCGGGTGCCGGTGCGACAGCGCGACGATGTCGCGGGCCGCGACCAGAACGCCCTCCGGCGAGGCCTGCGGCAGGTTGTACTCGACGTCGCGGTAGAACGCGACGTACCCGTGCGCCGGCGACTCCGGGACGTCGCGCAGCAGCCGCCCGGCCCGGTTCATCCAGCCGGAGCCGAGCGGGAGCTGCCCGAGGAGCAGGTGGTGCATCGCCACGTCGAGGGCCGCCAGCGCAGCCGCCTCGATGCGGCCGGCGTCCATCAGTTGCCGGTGCGCCCGGGCGACGAGGCGGACCGACTCCTGCGCCCGTCCGCACCACCAGCTGGCCTGCGCCGCCGCGACCAGGTCGTCGGGGGAGCTCAGCCGTCCCTGCTCGGCCGCGCGCGCGAACGCCTCCCGGGCCGCAGGCCAGTCGCCGCCCCGGGAGGCCGCCCGCGCCGCGTCCAGCGCCGGCCCCGCCGTGGCCATGCCGCCAGTGTCGACCCTGACGGCGTCGTAGGGCTACGCCTTCACCGCCACGGCGCCGACGACGGCGCGTCACCTGCTCCCCCGCCACTCCGAGTGCCACCTGGATCACGCCGGTGACGACGGCCACCGGACCGAACACGTCGATCCTCGGGCTCTCGGTCCCGTCGTCCTGACGGTCGGGAGGTGCCCGGTCCGGGCACGGCGTACCCCGTACCGCCGGTCGTCGCGGGGATTCGTGAGCGCTCCGCGACCGGAGCCGTGAAACCGGCTCCCCCTTCGGCTCGTGGGGGACCAGACTGTCCGGCGGGACCGTGCCGGGCCCGGTGACCGGCACGGCAGGCCTCCGACGCTGAGGAAGGTCCGCGATGGACTCCGACATCCCGATCCTGTACTACCGGCCCGGCTGCCCCTACTCCACCAAGCTCCGGGCGCAGCTCACCCTCGCTCGCGTGCCGCACCGGTCGGTGCGGTTCCGCGACGACGAGGAGGGGGCGGCCGAGGTACGGGCCCGGCACGAGAAGGGGTACGAGCTCTCGCCGACCGTGGTCGTCGGGGACGAGCACCTGACCAATCCCTCGGTCCGGCAGGTTCGCGAGGCGATGGCGCGCCGCTGACGCGCGGCACGACCGATCGCCGCCGTACGCCTGCTCGTGTGCAGAGCCGGCGACCCGTCCCCCGACCCACGCGCCGACCGGTCCGAACCGCTCCGACCGTTGCCATACTCGGAACCGTGGCCGCGCCCCCACCCGCGGAGCGCCCGCGGTTGAGCGAGCTGATCTCGGCGATCTCGTTGGCCATCGATCTGGCCACGGGTCAGCCGATGGAGCACGCGCTGCGCACCTGCCGGCTGGCGACCAGCCTCGCCCGGGAACTCGGCCTGGATCCTGGGACGACGAGCGACGTGTACTACGTCGCCCTGCTGCGCTTCCTCGGGTGCACGGCGGATGCACCGGAGATGGCGCACCTGGCCGGGGGTGACAACCTGGAGTTCTTCGCCGGCTTCGCACCGGTCTACATGGGCTCGACCGCAGAGGGCCTCCGCGCCGTCGTACGAGGCGCGGGCCGGGGGCAGCCGCCGGCCCGACGGGCCCGGCTCGTGGTCGAGACGCTGCGGGCCTCCCGGTCGGAGGTGTCGCACTGCGAGGTGGGCGCCCGGCTGGCTGCTCGGCTGGGCCTCGGCAGCGGTGTGGTCGAGGCACTCGGGCACGCCTACGAGCGGTGGGACGGTCGGGGACTGCCCGACGGGTTGGCCGGCGAGGCGGTGCCGGTCGCCGTCCGGGTGGTGGTCGTCGCGCGCGACGCCGTGCTGTGGCAGCGGTTGGCCGGCGCGCAGGTGGCCCTGGACGTGCTGGCGCGCCGCCGGGGCGCCGCGTACGACCCAGCGGTCGTGGACGCCGTCCCGGTCGTCGGTCTGCCCGACGACGGCCGCTCGCCGTGGGATGACGTGCTGGCGGCCGAGCCCGCGCCCGTGGCCCGGATGGACCCCGACGGGGTGGACCGCGCGCTGGCAGCGGTCGGTGACTTCACGGACCTCCGCTCCACCTGGACCCGGGGCCGCTCGGCGCAGCTGACCCGCACGGTCGGGCGGGCCGGCGAGGCGTGCGGCCTCGCCGGCACGGATCTCGCCACGCTGCGCCGTGCTGCGCTGGTTGCCGACGTCGGCACGGTCGGCGTTCCCGCGGGCGTGTGGCAGCACACCGGTCCCCTCGACGTGGCTGCGACCGAGCGGGTGCGGCTGCACCCCTACCTGTCGGAGCGGGTGCTCGGCCGGTGCACCGGCCTCGAGGCCGTGGCCGCCGTGGCCGGTGCACACCACGAGCGGCTCGACGGATCCGGCTACCACCGCGGCACGGCGGGCGGCCGGCTCTCGCGGTCCGCCCGCCTCCTCGCGGAGGCCGACGTGTGGACGGCCCTGGGTGAGGACCGGCCGCACCGGCCGGCCCTGTCGCCGGCACGCGCCCGCGACCTGCTGTGGGCGGAGGCCACCGGGGGGCGCCTGGATCCGGCGGCCGCAGAGGCGGTGCTGGCCGCGTCCGAGGGCACGACCGTCCACCGGTCGATCCCCCGGCCGGCCGGGCTCTCCGACCGCGAGGTCGAGGTGCTGCGCCTGATCGCCCGCGGCCACTCCAACCGGGAGGTGGCCGGCCGGCTGTGGATCTCGGCGAAGACCGTCGGCCACCACGTCGAGCACATCTACGCCAAGGTCGGCGTCAGCACCCGGCCCGCGGCCGCGCTGTTCGCGATGGAGAACGGCCTGCTGGACGAGTAGGGCGTCCGTCCGATGCGTCGGACCACCGCCCGGTCGGCGCTGGGTGCCTCCGACCGTCCGCGGGGAGCACCCGATGACCCGCCCGGACCGCGCACGCCCGCGACGATGCCTGGTCCTCGATCCGCCCGGCCGCTGCCGTCACCCGGCCAGGAAGGCGAGGACCTCCCGGACCACCAGCTCGGGATCGGTGAGCATCGCCACGTGCCCGTGGCCCTCCAGCCGGGTGACTCGGGCGCCGGGCAGCGCCGCAGCCACCCGCGCCGTGCCCTCACGCAGGTCCGGCGGGCTCTCCGTCCCGTCCAGCAGCAGCGTGGGGACGGCGGAACGCGCGAACCGGGCGGGGTCGAACCGGTAGGCGGCCGACACCTCCTCCTCGCGCACCGCCGTGTGCGCCGCCGCGACCCGCGCCGCCCACGAGGGCAACGTCCGCGCCCGGGCCAGCTGGTCATCGGTGAGTCCGGCGACCTCGCGCAGGAAGACCCCCACGGCCTCGTCCCGGCGGCCCCGCGCCACCAGCTCAGCCACGCGCCGGCGGACCTCCGGGGGCGCGGCCACCTCGATCGGCGGCTCGTAGAGCACCATCCGCCGCATGCCCGAGGTCCGCAGCGACGCCTCCAGCGTGCACAGGGCTCCTTGCGAGTGGCCGAAGACGTCGACCGGCCCGCCGATCGCGTCCACGACCGCGGCGACGTCGTCCGCCTCGGCCGCCAGCGAGTAGTCCGGCGCGTCGCCGCTGCCGCCACGGCCGCGACGGTCCATCGCGTGCACGGTCACGTGCGGCTCGAGCAGCGGCGTCATCACCTCCCACCGGGTGTGGTCGGCGGTGGTGCCGTGCACCAGCAGCAGGTCGGGCCCGGTTCCGCTCGTCCACCAGGCGATGGCGGTCCCGTCCCGGGACCTCGTGCTCCGTGCGATCGCCCCGGGCGTGGTCCGCGTGGTCATGGCTCCTCCTCGTCCGTGATGCCTGACAGGACCCAGCGTCGCCCCGACCCGTGCTCGAGCACATCGGGCGAACACCCCATCCGCCGTCGGGCGGGTGGCCGGCCGGTCCCGGAGCGGAGAGCCTCCGTCGCATGACCCGCGAGAACGTGCTGTGCATGGGCGTCGTTCATCCCGCTGGCGAGACCGCCAGCACCCGGGCGACTGGGCGGACCCCGACGGAGGCGCACCGGCCCGCTGCCAACCAGTGGCCCGTCCGGGCCTCGACGAGCGCAGGGCCGTCGAACGGCAGCCCCCTCGGAGCCGTCACCGGGGTGCCGCTTCACACCGTTCCGGGGCGGCGAGCGAGCCACCGGGGGCGCTCCGCCTCGTCGTCCCTCTCCCGGTACTCACGGCTGATCGCGATCGCCGTGCGGCGGGCGCGCTGACCGGCGGCGGCGAGCAGCCCGGGCCGCATCCCGAAGTTGACGAACCGGAGACCCGGCAGCGCGGGCTGCTCGTCCTGGGCCACCGGGAGACCGTCGCCGTCCAGCACGTCGAGGTCGCCCACCAGCGGCTCGAGCCCGGGGCGCAGGCCCGTGGCAGCGATCACCGCGTCCACCCGCAGGCTGCTGCCGTCGGCCAGGTGCACGCGGTCGCGGCTCAGCCGTTCGACCGCCGCCACCACCCGGATCCGGCCGGCCCGCAGGTCGTCCACGACCTCGCGGTCGACGATGGCCGGCCCGGCGTCGAGCGGCCGGCGCTGGCGGGTGAACGGCCCCTCGTCCGGTGCGGGCAGGCCGACGTCGGTGAGGTCGCCGATGGTGCGCCGCTGCAGCGGCCGCACGGCCGCATCGGCCACCCGTGGTGGCAGCCGGCGCAGCAGGTGCACCGCCGGGTCTCCGGGCATCCCGGCCACGGCGCGGGGCAGGATGTTCGGGGGCCTCCGCACCGACAGCCAGACGCTGCGGGCGCCACCGCGCGCCAGGTCGTGCGCGATCTCCAGCCCCGACGAGCCGGCCCCCGCCACGAGCACATCGCATCCCGTGAACGGGGCCGGGTCCCCGTATCCGGTGGAGTGCAGAGCGCGGATCGAGGATCGTTCCGCGCCCCACTCCGAGGGCACGCACCCGCGGGACAGCAGCCCGGTGGCGACGACGACCTCGCCGGTGCGGCGGTCGCCGTGGTCGGTGACGACCCGCCACTGGCCGCGATCGTCGGTCACCCGCCGCACGCGGACGCCCGTGCGGACGTCGATCCCGGCCGCGGCGGAGTACGCCTCGAGGTAGGCGATCACGTCGTCCCGGCCCGGGAACGTGCCGGCCTGGCGGGGCATGCGCATCCCCGGTAACCCGGAGAAGGTACGGCCGCTGTTCAGCCGGAGCCCCCGGTAGCGCCCGCGCCACGCGGCGCCGACGCCGTCCCCCTGCTCGAGGACGACGGCCGGCACCCCGCGGCGGCCGAGGCCGGCCGCGGTGGCCAGACCGGTCGGCCCGGCCCCGATCACCACGACCGGCAGCGTCTCCTCGGACTCGGTACCTGCTGTGCCGCTCCTCATCACCGATGACCTCTCGCCGGTCGGACTGCCTGCGGTGAGTCCGCAACCGCCTCGCGCACCGCGTCGGCGACGGCGCGCGGTCGGTCGAGGACGGCGAAGTGCCCGGCCCGCTCGATCCGGACGGTGCGCAGCGTCGGCCGGCGGCGCTGCATGTCGGCGTGCAGCTGCGCGTACCAGGGACCGCTGTCCTCGGCCAGCAGCCAGGTCAGCGGGACGGGGCAGGCCGCGACGTCGCCGGCCCTCACGTGGTGCATCAGGATGCCGCTGGGATGCGGGTTCAGCTCGGCGAGCATGGCGTCCGCGCAGTTCAGCAGGTCTCCGCGGACCTCGGCCGGTGCGTCGTCGAAGGAGTTGCCGCCGGAGCGCCGGGTGCTCACCCAGCGGAAGAAGTGCGCCGCGGCCTCGCGGCGTCGACCCCGTGCCTGGCGGATCTTGGCGCCGAGGAGAGCGGGGACCAGCCCGTTCCACGGCCTGCGCAGGCCGTGGAAGGGCGCCTCCAGCACCACGACGGACCAGACCAGGTCCGGCCGCTGCGCGGCCAGGGCCAGCGCGAGGTTGCCACCACTGCTCCAGCCGAACAGCGTGGCCGGCGTGCGTGCCACGCGTTCCAGCACCGCGGCCAGGTCAGCCACGTGCCGTCGGGCATCGGCAGTGGGACTGCCTCCGGACCGCGGGAACCCGCGGCGGTCGTACCGGATGACCCGGTGCTCCTGGGCGAGCATCCCGGGCACGGATCCCCACGCCGCCGGCCCGGTCGCCGCACCGTGCACGAGGACGATCGGGGCGCCGGATCCCTGCTCGTCGTAGGCCAGACGGGCGCCGTCGAGCCAGAGCATCTCCGTGGTCATCGCGGGTCCACCCCCAGCGCGACCAGCGTGTCCTCCCCCACCGTCCAGGCGTCGTGCCCAGGGGGGATGCGGACGGCGTCGCCGGGTCCGCTCTCCAGCTCTTCGCCGTCGTCCATCCGGGTCCCCATCCGTCCGGACACCACGAAGAGCACGTGGTCCTCCTGGCATCTCCCCGTGCCCTCGAGCGGTCCGACGTGCTGTGAGTAGCGCCAGCCGGGTCCGGCGGTCAGCTTCCACGCCGTGTACTCGCCGACGGCCCCCCAGGCGAGGTGGCCGTGCTCGAACTCCTGCACGGATCCGGCGCCGGTGTCCAGGTTCGTGTGCTCCAGCATGCGTCCTCCCATGGATCCGGATGCGCATCCTCGGCTCCCCGCAGGATCAGCCGGGTGGGATGTTGTGGTTGACGTGGAAGAGGTTCTCGGGGTCGTACCGCCGCTTGACCTCGACCAGCCGTCCGTACTTGGCGGGGCCGAAGACGGTGCGTGGGTCGACGGCCCGATGGCCGGCGGTCTCCTGCCCCTGGAAGTTCAGGTACTGGCCGCCGGTGGCGAACTCGTCCATGTCCGCGGACAGGCCGCGGACGAAGGCGACCCGGT
The DNA here is from genome assembly GCF_021698995.1 of Blastococcus sp. KM273129. Lineage (NCBI taxonomy): Bacteria > Bacillati > Actinomycetota > Actinomycetes > Geodermatophilales > Geodermatophilaceae > Blastococcus > Blastococcus sp. KM273129. Next base: position 68,674 of record NZ_SSXB01000002.1, read on the forward strand.
CGCCGTCGGCTGCGGCGTCGTCCCAGAAGCCGTACACGTTGAGCCAGAAGCGAGCCGCTCGGTTCGGGAACGCCGTGGCGTCCTCGGGCACGCGGCCGAAGGCGCCACCGAGGTGGTGGACGTCGAAGGCCGTGCCGGTCCAGGTCTGCTCGCGGCCACGCCGGGTGAGGACGTCGATCACCTCGGCGTCGAGCCGGTCGAAGGAGGCGTTGCGCCAGTAGGCACGGACGCCCTTCGGCACCAGCCCGTCGAGGACCGACTGCCAGTCGACCCACCGGTTGTCCGCGATCTCCTCCTGGTCCGGCGGCGCCAGCTCGCGCAACCGCCCGACGACGGCCTCACCGACCGCCCGGTCGGGCGAGGACCAGGCGAACCCGACGACCAGGAGCGGATCGCTCCCCATCTCCATGGCCGGTGGCGGCGTCAGGGTCGTCGTGATCATGGTCATCTCGTCGGGCAGGTCCCGCGTCCACCGCTCCAGCGCCGCCCAGGCCTCGGGCCAGCGGTCCTGGCCGTACACCAGGTTGCCGCTGAAGACCTCCGGCCCGTGCCGGTGGGCACGGAAGGTGAAGGCGGTGACGACGCCGAAGTTGCCGCCGCCCCCGCGGAGGGCCCAGAAGAGGTCGGCGTGCTCCTCGGGCCCGGCTGTCAGCAGCTCGCCGTCGGCGGTGACGAGCTCGGCGGACAGCAGGTTGTCGGCGGTCAGCCCGTGGGGCCGGGTCAGCCAGCCGACCCCACCGCCGAGGGTCAGCCCGCCGACCCCGGTGGCGGACACCACGCCCAGCGGCACCGCCAGCCCGTAGGGCGCGGTCGCGGCGTCGACGTCGGCCAGGGTCGATCCCCCCTCGACCCGGACGGTCGCGCTGTCCGGGTCGACCGACACCCCGTTCAGGTCGCCGAGGTCGAGCACGATCCCGTCATCCACGGTCCCGTTGCCCGCCACGTTGTGACCGCCGCCCCGGACGGCCAGGTCCAGCCGGTGGTCCCTCGCCGCGCCGATCGTCGAGACGACGTCGTCGACGTCGGCCACCCGGACCACCGCGGAAGGACGCCGGTCGATCATCGCGTTCCAGACCGCGCGGGCCTCGTCGTACCCCGGATCCCCCGGAGCGGCCACGGCGCCGTCCAGCCGTCGACGGAGGAGGTCCACGTCGTCCTGCACGAGTCGCGTCGGAGACATGGCCCCTACCCCTCGGAGTGGACGACGTCCAGGTTGCGGAACACCGGCTCGCCGTCGCACAGGGCGGCGAACTCACGGGACATCGCGTCGGTCTCGGCTCGCTGGGAGTTCTGCATGGCCGCGTCGTACGACGGGAACCGGACGATCAACCGCCAGGCACCGGGATCGTCGCGGTCGGTGCACAACCACGTCGCGTCGGCCGTGCCGTTGCCGGTCGCATCGCCCGACCACCGCCGAGCGAGCTCGAGGAGCTCCTCCCGGCGGGACGTGCGGAATTCGATGAGCTGGATGTACATCTGTCTCTCCCTTCTGCCGAGCGCCCTGGCTGTCAGAGGACATCGAGGGCCGTCTCGATCGGCAGCGGATCGGCCGGCGGGTCGCGCACCGGCGAGGGCTCCGCGGACGGACCGGCACAGCTCCTCGAGCTGTCCACGGGTGGAGCTCCCCCGTGTCGCACGTCCCGTCCTGCCACCGGCTGCGGGCGCGGAACGTGGAGGCGCCCAGGCCCGGGTCCTCCTCGATGGCCTGGGCCGTCCCGGTCAGCGCCCGGACGTCGATCCCCATGTCGATCCCGTGGTGGTCACGGTGTCCTCCCTGTCGGCCGGGACAGCAGTCCGGAAAGGACCGCCTGCCACCAACGTAGGAACGACGCCGGACCGGCACATCGGTATCTGCACGGGCATCGGGCCGGGCGCGCACGGGCTTCGCGGCCGCGGATACCTAGAACAGATCGGCGTCGGCGGTGCGTGCGACCGCCTCGGCGCGGGTGGTGACGCCCAGCTCGGTGGAGCTCCCGGCCACGTGGTGCACGACGGTTCGTGGTGACGGGTGCAGCACCGCGGCGATGCCGGCCTCGCTCCGGCCTCCCCGGACCGGGGTCACCCCCTCGAGCTCCCGGTCGGTGAGGTGAACGGGGGTGGTCCGGGTCGACCGGAGCGGTCCGCGTGGCACGGTCGGTCCGACCGCGCGATCGCGGTGATCGCGAGGACTAGGCCGACCCACCCTGCAGATGGCGGACGACCTCCTCGAGTTCGGCGGTCGGCGAGACGTCGAGGTACTCGCAGTCCTCCAGTGCTTCCGGTGCGTGCCCGGGCGCCCAGTAGAAGGCCTGCCCGGCCTCGTAGGTGGAGTCGCCGTCCTTGGTGTGCATGCGCAGCCGGCCCGAGATCATGTAGCCCCAGTGCGGGCACGGGCAGAGGTCACCGGGCAGGCCGGCCAACGCCGGCCGGAGGTCCGTGCCGGCGGGGACCCGGACCCACGCGATCGTGTTCTCGCCGGCCTCGTCCTTCCGGAACTCGAGACCGTCCCCCTCGATGGCCATGGGCAGGTCCGTGCGGTTGATGACGCGCATGTCGTCTCCTCGGTTCGGGTGCCGCGGCGGGCACCGGGTCAGGGCTGGATGTTCTGGTTCAGGCGGAACACGTTGTCGGGGTCGTAGCGACGCTTCACCTCCCGGAGGCGGGGGTGGTTGGCGCCGTAGTTGGCGTCGGCGCGCACCTGGTCGTCGGCCGAGGCGAAGTTGACGTATCCCCCGGCCTCGGAGTGCGGTGCGATCGCCGCGTGGTAGTCGCGGACCCACGCGGTGTTGCGCTCGTTGTCGGCCGGGTCGGGCCACATGCCGGCGATGACCGGCGCGAACGAGGCGTCGCGGTGCCCGAACGCCGTCGCGTCCGCCGCCACGTCGTGGACGGCGCCGTCGATGGGGTACAGGTGCACCGTCGAGTTCACCGTGGGCACCCTCGGCCCGTGCTCCATGTGCGCGGCGATCGCGTCGTCGGTCAGCTCGCGCACGAAGGCGGCCTTCCAGTAGTGCTGGAGACCCGGCGGGACGAGCCCGTCGAAGGCGCTGTTGAGCGCCGCGTACGGCATCTCACCGACGTGCTCGGCCACCGGACGGGCCACCTCGCGGAAGCCGTCGATGATCCGCTCGCCCTCGGCCGCGGAGCCGGTCCAGCAGGACACCACGGCGACGAACGGCTCACCGACCCGGTTCTCCGGCACGAACGGCAGCGGCGGCGCGATCTGGAAGGCAGGGAAGCCGCCGTACTCGCGCGGCGCCGTCCGGATGAACTCCCGGAAGTACCTCAGGATCGCCGGACCGTCGGACAGCTCGAAGAACATCGGTCCGCCGTAGATGGCAGTCACCGGGTGCAGCCGGAAGGTGAACCGGGTCACCACGCCGAAGTTGCCGCCGCCTCCTCGCAGTGCCCAGAACAGGTCCGGGTGCTCGGATTCGTTGGTCGTCACCACCGCTCCGTCGGCGGTCACCACCTCGGCCTCGACGACGTTGTCGCAGGACAGCCCGTAGCCGCGGCACAGGTAGCCGATGCCACCACCGAGGGTCAGGCCGCCGACCCCCGTCGTGGAGACGATGCCGCCGGTCGTGGCCAGACCGTGCGCGGCGGTGACGTCGTTGAAGCGGCCCCAGGTGGTGCCGCCCCCGGCCGTGGCGGTGCGCATCGCGTCGTCGACGTCGACCGACTGCATCCCGGACAGGTCCGCGACGACCGCGTCGTCCGCCGTGCCGAATCCGGGCACGCTGTGCCCGCCGCCGCGCACGGCCAGCAGGCTGCCGCTCTCGGCGGCGCAGCGCACGGTGGCCACGACGTCGGCCGTGCTCGCGCACCGGACCACGACCGCCGGATGTGCGTCGATCATGGCGTTGTAGACGTGCCGGGCCTCCTCGTAGCCCTCGTCCCCCGGCCGGATGACCGGTCCGCTCACCCGCGCCGACAGACTGTCGAGTGCTGGCATGGCCATGACTCCTCCTCGAGGTGTGGGACCTCGACGCTAGGGACGGGGGCCTCGCCCCACATGACCAGATGTGCGCGACCCGCCCGGCGGATCCGCATGGTCAGTTCTGGCCATCGACGCCGGCGCGGGTCGGGGCTAGCGTCGGGTTCGTGTCCGGTTGGGCGCCACCTCCGCTGCCGGCGCGCTGGTCGGCAGCAGCGCGCCCGTCCTTCGTCGGCCGCTGGGCGGAACTGGCCACCCTGGAGGAGGTCTGGTCGGCGGTCCGCGCCGGGAGCCGCCAGGTGGTGTTCGTCGGCGGAGAACCGGGGGCCGGCAAGTCCCGCCTGCTGGCCGAGGTCGCGACGGCGCTGCACCGCCACGGCGCCGCGGTGCTCGTCGGCACCTGCGCCGCAGAGTTCGGTCCTCCCTACCAGCCGTTCGACGCTCCCCTCGGTGCGCTGCTGGGCACGCGGGAGGACCGCCGGCACGACGAACGGCTGTCGACCCTGGCCGGGCGCAGCCCACCGGAGGACGCCGACGCTCCCTCGCACGCACACCGACGGACGCTGTACGACGCAGCGGTGGATGCCGTCTGCGACGTCGCCGCCCGGCAGCCGCTGGTCCTGGCGCTGGAGGACCTGCACTGGGCCGGGCCGTCGTCCCTGCAGTTGCTCAGCCACCTCGTCGAGCGGACCGCGGACCACCCGGTGCTCCTGCTGGCCACCCACCGCACCACGGCTCCGGACCGGTCCGCGGGCCTGGTCCGCACCGTGGCCCAGTTGCACCGGCTGGACGGCGTCCGCCGGCTCGACCTGGCCGGGCTGGCCGCCGAGGACATCGCGCAGTACCTCGTGCAGGAGGGCCACCTGTCCCCGCGTGCGGCACGCCGTGCCGCCACGGTGCTCCGGGACCAGACCGGCGGCAACCCGTTCTTCCTGCGGGAGTTGTGGCGGGACCACTCCGCGCGGATCGGGTCCGGCCCCTACCCGGAGATCCGCCGGGCGCCGGCCTCGGTCCGCGACTCCGTCCTCGACCGGCTGGAGCGGCTCACGGCACCGGGCCGGCAAACCGTCGAGCTGGCCGCGGTCATCGGCGAGGACGTCGACGTCGCGACCGTTCTCGTGGCGGCGGAGTGGAGCCGGCAGACCACCCTGGCGGGGCTCGACGAGGCTGTCTCGTTCGGGTTGCTCGAACCCGTGCCCCCGACCGACGACGTGCTGCGCTTCCCCCACGCGCTGTCCCGCCAGGCGGTGCTGGACCTGATGCCGGCCTCGCGGCGGCTGAACCTGCATGCGGCGGTCGCACGTGCGGTCGAGTCCACGGTCCCGGCCTCCGAGCGGCGTACCCGGCAGCTGGCCTTCCACTACGCGCAGGCGCGCGCCCTCGGCCATGCCGGGAAGGCCGTGCGGTACCTCACCGCAGCCGCCCGGTCGGCGGTGCGCGGCCTGGCCCACGAGGACGCCGCGGCATGGTTCGAGCAGGCTGCGGCCCTGATCGACGACGGCACGGAGCGCAACCGGCTGCTGCTGGCGGCCGCCGACAGCCACCTCCTGGCCGGGGACTTCGCCCACGCCCGCGCTCTCGCGGAGCAGGTGGCGCTCGACGAGGTGGACGCCGGGGAGCGGCTGGCCGGTGCCGTGCTGTTCGAGGACGCCTCCTGGCGCCCCGGCCTGCCCGGACACCGTGCGGTGCAGCTGCTCGCCGACGCCCTGGCGGGGATCGCACCGGACCCCGACGATCCCCGCTACGTCCGCGGCCTGGCGAGCCTGGGCCGGGCCCTGGCCTTCACCGGCGCCACGGAGCAGGCCGGCACGGTAGGACGGCGGGCGATCACGCTGGCCCGGGCCCACGACGACGAGCACCTGCTGGCGGACGCGCTGCAGGCCAGTCTCTGGAACGGCCTGCGCCCGCAGGACGCCCCGGACAAGTTCGCTCGTGCGGGAGAGCTGTCCCGGCTGGCCCACCGGACCGGCGCCCTGGGACACCTGGGCCCGGCGGCCTACTACCGGGGGGTCATCTCCTACCTCCAGGGGGAACCGGCGGCCCTCGTCCAGGCCCACGACGACCTGGCCCGGGTGGCCCGGGGCACCGGCCAGACCTTCTTCGACTACATGGCCGGCTGCATGAGCTACGCCCGGGAGTTCATGGCCGGGGAGTTCGCCGCGGCGCACCGCACGTGCGGCCTCCTGCTCGAGCTGGGCACGTCGTTCGGCAGCGACGACACCGAGGGCCCGTGCGCGGTGCAGAGCTACATGATCCGGCGGGAGAGCGGGGAGATCGAACAGGTCCGGGCGCTGATCACCGGCGCTGAACGGCCGGAGGACCACTGGGCGCCGGGCCTGCTGGCCCTGTACACCGAGCTGGAGATGGTCGGTCCCACGACGCGGCTCCTGGGCTGGCTGCTCGACGGCCGCCTGGCTCCGCACCGGGACTCGGCCCAGTGGCCTTGCGTCCTGGCCTACGCGGTCGAGGCGGCGCTGTTCCTCGGGGACGAATCCGCCGCGAGAGCGCTGCGGCCGATGGTGGCCGAGTACGCCGGCACCAACCTCGTCGCCGGGCAGTTCGTCGCCGTGTTCGGGAGCGCCGACCGTTTCCTCGGCGCTCTGGAGTCGCTGCTGGGCGGTCCGCGAGCGGCGGATCTGCTGGCCGCGGCGCTGGACATGGACAGCCGGATGGGCGCCACGGTGCACCAGGCGCACACCCTGGCGGCGCAGGTGGCACACGCCCGACGCATCGGCGCCGCCCCCCGCACCGTGGAGGAGCTCGTCGAACGGACCCGGGAGCTGGCAGAGCCGCTCGGGCTCCGGCGGGTGCTGCGGCTGCTCGGCGGATCGCCGTCTCGCGGGCCGGGCCGTGGGACCGCCGGGCTGACCTCCCGGGAGACCGAGGTGCTGCAACTGCTCGGGGAGGGCCTCCCCAACCGGGAGATCGCCCAACGGCTGGTCATCAGCGAGAACACCGCCGCGAACCACGTCCGCAGCATCCTGATCAAGACCGGGTCCGGGAACCGGACCCAGGCGGCGATGTTCGCCGCCGCCCACGGAATGCTCGACTAGCCCGCCGGCCTCCCATGGGACCCGCCCCGGCCGGTCAGAGGGGTGCCATCGAGCCGTCCGGCCGCACGGTCGCGGTCATCTCCACGATGACGTTCGCAGGCAGCCCGGCGCGTGCAGCGGCGCGGCGGATCGCCTCGGCCGAGGGCGCCTCGTACAGGCAGTACGTCTTCCGCTTGTCTGCGGAGAGGAACGAGTAGAGCCACTCGACACCTTCGTCGGCGTTGATGCGGTTGACGCCGTCCGCATCGTCGGCCGTGAGGTCGAGGTCGTCGACGTACCGGCGTTCGATCATGAAGACAGGCATCGGTCGGACCCTTCGACGGGACCCCGACCGTACTCGCCGTCGCCCGCCCGGAACCCGACGCCGCTTCCGGTCCGGCGATCCGGCGTCCGGCCTCCGACAGGCGACGGCTCCCGCTCGACCGCTTCGTCGACGCATGTGTCGGTCCAGCAGCACCCCGGTCAGCAGCGCTGAGCGCATCGCAGCCCGGCAGATCGTCGGCGGCGTCGTCCTGGCCGACGCGGAGGGTCGGCACGTCGCCGGTCCTGCCGCACCGTGCATCGAGACGGTCCCGAGGGGCACCGTCGCCCTTCGGGCCGCAGCCGACCGCCGTCAGCCGCACGGCGTCGGGACGGTCCCGGACGCGGTGCAGCGCATAACCTGCGGGAGATGCAGCGGACGTGGACGAGCCCGGCACGCTGGTGGGTGCTGGCTGCCGCCGTCGTCATCGGAGCAGGCGCGGCCGTCGCGGGTCTCTGGTGGACGAGCGCCGGCATGGCCGTCCTGGTCGTCGGTCACCTCGCCGGCATCGTCCACCAGCGACGTCGAGCGGCTCGCGAGGAGCCCCCCGCGAGCCCATGACCCGGTCCGGGCTCCCGTGCTCTGGGCGCCGCCGACGGAAGCGGGCACGAGGGCGCGGTGCGCCGGTTCGACCGGGGTGCTTGCTGCACCGCCCGGGTCCCGTGGCACAGCCCGATGCCCGTCGCTAGCGTCGACCGTGGTTCCCGAGCCGGAGGAGTTGCCATGACCACCTCGTCGCACCAGATCCACGAGGACCACGCCCACGCCCACTCTGCGGACTGCGGGCACGCCGCGGTCGAGCACGAGGGGCACGTCGACTACCTGCACGACGGGCACCTGCACCACGTGCACGACGGCCACGTCGACGAGTGCGACGGCCAGGTGCACGCCGTCGACGGGGCCCATGACCACCAGCACGGGGACGGCTGCGGCCACGCGACCGTGCAGCACGGCGACCACGTGGACTTCGTGCACGGCGCGCACCGCCACGCGCCGCACGGCGACCACTACGACGAGCACTGACCCCGTCGCGGACGACGACGTCCGCGAGCGGGGATCACGCACGGCCTCGGACCGAGGAGCGTGAGCACGGCGCCGGCGCTGCTCCGCCCGGGACGCCGGTGCACAGCGCCTGTCCGGGCAACCCGGCGCCCCGCGGCGGGCGTTGGTCCTGACGGGCCCCGCCGAAGGGCCCTTACCCCCTGTCCGGGTCGGTGACCAGGCTGGGGGATGCCCTCCTCGGAACGGACGTTGCCCGCCCCGAGCGGTCAGCACCACGAACTCCCGGTGCACGAGGTCGTGCTGCTGCTCGACACCGACCACGAGCGCGGGCTCGAGTCCGGGGAAGCCGCCCGCCGGCTCCAGCGGCAGGGCCCCAACGCCCTGCCGCCGATCCACCGGCGGGGTCCGCTCGTCCGCTTCCTGCTGCAGTTCCACCACCCGCTCGTCTACGTCCTGCTCGTCGCCGCGGTGGCGACGCTCCTGCTGGGCGAGGTAGTCGACGCCGTCGTCATCCTCGGCGTGGTCCTGATCAACGCGGCGATCGGCTTCGTGCAGGAGGCGCGGGCGGAGCACGCCCTGGACGCGCTGATGGCGATGGTGCGCACCCGGGCGACCGTCGTCCGGAGCGGGACCCGGCTCCGCGTCCCCTCCGAGGATCTCGTGCCCGGCGACCTGGTGGTGCTGGAGGCCGGCGACCGGGTACCGGCGGACCTGCGGTTCCTCAGCGCGCACGAGCTGCAGGTCGACGAGTCCGCGCTGACCGGGGAGTCGGTTCCGGCCGGGAAGGCACCCGTCACCCTGCCCGCGGATACCGCGCTGGCCGACCGGGCCAACATGGCCTACTCCAGCGGTCTGGTGACGCGTGGCCGCGGCCACGGGGTCGTGGTCGCCACGGGCGCCGACACCGAGATCGGCCGCATCCACCGGCTGGTCGGCGAGGCGGAGGTCCTGCAGACCCCGCTGACCCGCAAGATCGGCCGGTTCAGCCGGATCCTGACGGCGGCCATCACCGGGCTGGCGCTGCTGGCATTCGTGGGCGGCACGGCGCGCGGCGAGTCGGCCGGCCAGATGCTCACTGCGGCGGTGGCGCTGGCCGTCGGGGCCATCCCCGAGGGCCTGCCGGCGGTGGTGACGATCACGCTGGCCATCGGGGTGGCGCGGATGGCCCGGCGACGGGCGGTCATCCGCCGCCTACCGGCGGTGGAGACCCTGGGCAGCACCACCGTCATCTGCACGGACAAGACGGGCACGCTGACGGCGAACGCCATGACCGTCTCGACCATCGTGGCGGGCCGGCGGAGCTACGCGGTCTCCGGGACCGGGTACGCGGCCGACGGCGACGTCCGCGACGACGCCGGGCGGGCCGAGCCGGGCAGCCACCCGGCGCTCCGGGAGTGCCTGGTCGCCGGGGCCCTGTGCAACGACACCCGGCTGGTCGGGGACGCCGGCAGGCGCGAGGTCGCCGGCGACCCCACGGAGGCGGCGCTGCTGGTCGCCGCCGAGAAGGCCGGCCTGGACCTGGACGGCCTGCGGCACCGGCTTCCCCGGGTCGGCGCGGTGCCCTTCGACTCCGATCGCCGCTACATGGCCACGCTCCACCGCGACGCCGGGTCCGGCCGGGTCGTCGCGTACGTCAAGGGAGCCGTCGAGCGGCTGCTGGACATGGCCGCCGACGAGCTGTGCGACGACGGGTCGGCATCGCCGGTCGACGTCGACGCGGTGCACGCCCGCGCCGACGAGCTCGCCGGGCAGGGCCTCCGGGTGCTGGCGATGGGCCGGGTCGAGCTGCCTGCGGGCACCACCGCGCTCACCGAGCAGCTGCTCGACGGCACCGTCACCCTGCTCGGCCTCCAAGCGATGCTCGACCCGCCGCGCCCCGAGGCGATCACCGCCGTCGCCGCCTGCCGCGACGCCGGCATCCAGGTCACGATGATCACCGGCGACCACGCCGGCACCGCCCGCGCCATCGCCGAGCGCTTCGGGCTGGGCTCCCCCACCCCGGCCGTGGTCACCGGCACCGAGCTGGCCGCCTGCCCGGAGGAGGAGCTGCCGGAGCTGGTCAGCAGCACGACGGTCTTCGCGCGGGTCAGCCCCGAGCAGAAGCTGCGGCTGGTGCAGACCCTCCAGGCCCTCGGCCACGTGGTGGCGATGACCGGCGACGGGGTCAACGACGCGCCGGCGCTGCGCCGGGCGGACATCGGCGTCGCGATGGGCCTGAGCGGGACCGAGGTGGCGAAGGAGGCCGCCGACATGGTCCTCACCGACGACGACTTCGCCTCGATCGAGGCCGCCGTGGAAGAGGGGCGCGGTGTCTTCGACAACCTGCGGAAGTTCATCACCTTCATCCTGCCGACCAGCATCGGGCAGGGCCTGGTCATCCTCGTGGCGATCGCGCTGGCCACCACCCTGCCGATCCTGCCCGTCCAGGTGCTCTGGGTGAACATGACCACCGCCGTGGCCCTCGGCCTGGTGCTGGCCTTCGAGCCGCTGGAGGCCGGGGTGATGCGCCGGCCGCCGGTGCCGCCCTCCCGTCCCCTGCTCACCGGGCCGCTCGCCGGACGCATCGTGCTGGTCTCGGCGCTGATGCTGGTGGGCGCGTTCGGGTTGTTCGAGTGGGCGCTGGCCCAGGGGGCGGGCGTCGAGGTCGCCCGCACCGTCGCGGTCAACGTGTTCGTCGTCGTCCAGGTGGCCTACCTGCTGAACTGCCGTTCGCTCGAGCGGCCGATGTGGCGGGTGGGAGTCGTCGTCTTCCTGGTCATCGAGGCCGAGAAGTGGCTGCGCGGGGCGCAGCGGCGGGCACCCGCTACCGTCGTCGGACCCCGCGACCCGTCGTGAACGAGGAGGACCGGGTGCCCGACGTCGCCCCCCGCCGGAACCGGCTGCAGGAACCCCACGGGTCGGTCTGAGCCAGGTCGCCGGAGGAGCCACCGTGTTCGAGCACGAATTCCACGTCATCGCCGCGCTGCTCGCGCTCGCCGCCGTCATCGCCGCGGCCGCGGTGAAGCTGCGCCAGCCGCTGATCATCAGCTTCATCGCCGTCGGCATCGCGGTCGGCCCGGTCGGTCTGGGCTGGGTCGAGGAGAACGACCAGGTCGCGCTGCTCGCCGAGCTCGGCATCGCGCTGCTGCTGTTCCTGGTCGGCCTCAAGCTCGACCCCCACCTGATCCGCTCCACCGGGCCGGTGGCCGTCGCCACGGGGCTGGGCCAGGTCCTCTTCACCTCGGTGGTCGGCTTCGGCCTGGGCCTGCTGCTGGGCCTGTCACCGGTCGAGGCCGTCTACGTCGCGGTCGCGCTGACGTTCTCGAGCACGATCATCATCGTCAAGCTGCTCTCCGACAAACGGGAGATCGACCAGCTGCACGGCCGCATCGCCGTGGGCTTCCTCATCGTCCAGGACATCGTCGTCGTCCTGGTGATGATCACGCTGACCGCCGTCGGCACCGCCGGGCAGGGCGACAGCCTGGCCGTCGACCTGGCGCTCGTCCTCGGCAAGGGCGTCGTGTTCGTCGGCGGCATCTTCCTGGCGGTGCGGTACCTGCTGCGGCCGGCGCTGGCCTGGATGGCCCGGTCCAAGGAGCTCCTCGTGCTCTTCGCCCTGGCCTGGGGCATCGCGCTGGCCGGCCTCGGGGACTGGCTGGGCTTCAGCATCGAGGTCGGCGCCTTCCTCGGCGGGATCTCGCTCGCCACCACCCCCTACCGGGAGGCGATCAGCTCCCGGCTGATCAGCCTGCGGGACTTCCTGCTGCTGTTCTTCTTCATCGACCTCGGCTCCCGGCTCGACTTCGCCGACGCCGGCAGTCAGGTGGTCGCCGCCGCCGTCCTCTCGGCGTTCGTGCTGATCGGCAACCCGCTGATCGTCCTCGCGATCATGGGCCTGATGGGCTACCGGAAGCGGACCAGCTTCCTCGCCGGGCTCACCGTCGCGCAGATCAGCGAGTTCTCGCTGGTCCTGGCGGCCCTGGGCCTGGGCCTCGGGCACATCACCGGGGACGTCGTCGGGCTGATCACCGTGGTCGGCATCGTCACGATCGCGCTCTCCACCTACCTCATCCTCTACTCGGCGCCGCTGTACGCCCGCCTCGCGCCGCTGCTGTCGGTGTTCGAGCGCCGGCGCCCGCGCCACGGGGAGGGCGTCAGCGGGCAGGAGTCGGGGGTGGACGTCGTCGTCGTCGGCGCCGGTCGCTACGGCGGCCGCCTGGTGCGGCGGCTGCTCGACCGGGGCCTGCGGGTCCTGGTCGTGGACACCGACCCGCAGGCGCTGGAGGACATCGGGCACGCCGGCGCCCAGACGCTGTACGGCGACGCCGAGGAGCCCGAGCTCATCGACGCACTGCCCCTGCGCGGCGCCACGTGGGTGGTCAGCACCGTGCCCGACCGGTCGATCAACCTCGCCCTGCTGCACGGGCTGGAGCAGGCGGACTTCACCGGCTCGGTGGCCCTCACCGCGCACAACGACCACGACGCGCAGCGCCTGGAGACGGCCGGGGTCGACGTCGTCCTGCGGCCGTTCCACGCAGCCGCTGACCGGGGAGCCGATCTCCTGCTCGACGGCGCCCGCGTCGGCGGGCAGCCCGGCGGCCCCGTCGCGGGGTGAGCCGCCGGGCGGCCCGGACGTGCGCGACCTGATCAGTCGCGGTGGCCGCCCCCGCGCCCGCCGGGGCCGCGTTCCTCGTCGGCCACCCGCTCGGCCACCCGCTCCTCCAGGTCGGCGAGGCGCTCGTCGGCCTCCTCCTGGGTGAGGTGACCGTCCTCGACGGCCTGGGCGAGGCGTTCCCGCTGCGCCGTCACGAGGGCATCGACGAGGGCGTCGACGGCCACGCCCTGCTGCTCGGCGACGTCGGCCAGGGAGGTGCCCTCGGTGGCCAGCGCCTCCCGCAGCTCCTCCCCGGTCAGGCCGAGCGCCGCCGCGGCAGCGTCGAGGCCCGGCCTCCTCCCGTGGCCGTGACCGCCGCCGAGACCGCGCTCGGCCAGGGTCGCGGCCACCTCGTCGGCCTGCGCCCCGGTGAGCGTGCCGTCGTCCACCAACCCGCCCAGAGCGTCCCGGATCCGGTCCTCCCGGGCCGTCGGGGCGTCGCCGTCGGCCAGCGCCGGGACGGCGACCGCCAGCCCCCCGCCCAGCGCCAGCGCCCCGGCGGTCGTCGCGATGATCAGTCTCCTCCGCACGTTCCCCTCCTCGGTCCGGACCGGCCGGTGGTGACCGGTCCGGCAGCAGCCTGCGCACGCCGCCTGTGCTGCACCTGTGCGCCGGCCGGGCGGCTCCCTGTGAAGCCGGCCGCCCGGCGCGGCCACGCCGCCGTCGGGGACGATGCCCTGGTGAGAGCGGTGGTGAGCCGGGTGGCTGCAGCGGCTGTAACGGTCGGGGGTGCCGTGGTGGGTGAGATCGGCCCGGGGCTGCTGTCACTGGTCGGAGTGGGGCGGGACGACGACGCCGGGCGCGCGCGGGCGATGGCCCGGAAGATCCACGAGCTGCGGATCTTCGCCGGGCCCGGCGGCGCGGTCTCCGCCTCGGACCTCGGGTTGCCGGTGCTCGTGGTCAGCCAGTTCACCCTCTACGCCGACACCCGCAAGGGACGGCGCCCGTCGTGGCAGGACGCCGCACCGGGCGAGCTGGCCGAGCCGCTGGTCGAGGAGGTCGTCCGCGAGCTGCGCCGCCGGGGCGCCACCGTGGCCACCGGGGTGTTCGGCGCGAGCATGCGGGTCTCGTCGGTCAACGAGGGGCCGATGACCCTGCTGCTGGAGGTCTGAACCGCCGGAGCCGTCACGGGAATGACATGTCTGGCCTTCTCCGTGCGCGGGTACCGGAGGTGACCGAAGACACTCCCTGTCGGTTTGCTGTGAACGACCGGATCACGGAACACCGGACACCTCAGTGGCCGTTGTGCAGGGCGTACCACACCGGACAGAGAAGAGCGGGACCGGCCGGTGATCCCGGATCCGTGGCCCCGCTCCACGCCTGGACCGCACCGCCGCCACCGACGCCCGGCGGGTGCATCCGAAACCAAGGCAAGGACGAAGACCCATCGTGACGCTGCTGCAGTCCTCCACCGACACCCTGGACGTGCGCGCCCCCCGGCGGGAGCCCGACACCAGCGGGCTGGTCTCCACCGACCTCGTGCGCGTCTACCTCAACACCATCGGCAAGACCGCTCTGCTCACCGCGGAGCAGGAGGTGGAGCTGGCCAAGCGGATCGAGGCCGGGCTCTACGCCGAGCGGCTGCTCGCCGAGCAGGAGGGGCTCACGCCCGCCCGCAAGCGCGACTACAAGATCCTCGCCACCGACGGCAAGGCGGCCAAGGCCCACCTGCTGGAGGCCAACCTGCGGCTGGTCGTCTCGGTGGCCAAGCGCTACACCGGCCACGGCATGACGTTCCTGGACCTCATCCAGGAGGGCAACGTCGGCCTGATCCGCGCCGTCGAGAAGTTCGACTACACCAAGGGCTTCAAGTTCTCGACCTACGCGACGTGGTGGATCCGCCAGGCGATCACCCGGGCGATGGCCGACTCCGGGCGCACCATCCGGCTGCCCGTCCACCTGGCCGAGCAGGTCAACAAGGTGGTCCGCACCCGCCGGCGCATGCACCAGGAGCTCGAGCGGGAGCCCACCGCCGAGGAGCTGGGCCTGGAGCTCGACCTGCCCGAGGAGCGGATCACCGAGCTGCTGGAGTACAGCCGCGACCTGGTCAGCCTCGACCAGACCGTCGGCGCCGACGAGGAGTCCCGTCTCGGTGACTTCATCGAGGACGCCGACGCCGCCGTGGCCGAGGACGCGGTGGCCTTCCAGATGATGAAGGGCGACGTGCGCAACGTCCTCTCCACGCTGGAGGACCGCGAGCGCGACGTCGTCGTCCTGCGCTTCGGCCTGGACGGCGGCCAGCCCCGCACGCTGGAGCAGATCGGCAAGCAGTTCGGTCTCTCCCGCGAGCGGGTGCGCCAGATCGAGCGCGAGACGATGGCCAAGCTGCGCGACCCGCAGCGCGCCGACGCCCTGCGCGACTACCTGGCCTGAGGAAGGCCCCTCGACGGGGGCCGCTCCGACGGCGCACCGAGAGCCCGTCCCCGGCAGGGGGCGGGCTCTCGGCGTCTCTCAGATCGGCGAGCGCATGCGGCGGGGGCCCGGGTCGACGCGGGCGGTCGGCGGGCCGACCAGCCCGGTCCCGCCGGCAACCACGAGCGAGCGGCCGCCGTGCCACGGGTTGGCCGGGCCGACGATCACCGGCTCGAGCCTCAGCCGCAGCACCTCCGGCAGGTCGTCGGCCAGCCGGGCCACCCGCAGCAGCAGGTCCTCCAGCGCGGCGAGGTCGACCGGCTCGGACCCGCGGTAGCCGTCCAGCAGCGGGAACGCCCGCGGTGAGCGCACCAGCTCCGCGGCGTCCAGGTCGGTCAGCGGCAGGGTGCGGTAGGCGCGGTCGCCCAGCAGGTCGGTGGCGACGCCGCCGAGCCCGAAGCTGACCAGGGCGCCGAACGACGGGTCGTCGACGATCTCCACGACGGTGGCCACGCCGGGCGCCGCCATCTCCTGCACGATCACCGGGTCGCCGGAGGGGATCGCGGCGAACGCGGTGCGCACCGCCTCGGCGTCGGGCAGGTCCAGCCGCACGCCCCCGAGATCGGACCGGTGCCGCAGCCACGGCGCCGTCGACTTGAGCACCACGGGGTACCCGACCGCGTCCGCGGCCGCCACCGCCTCGTCCGCGTCGGTGACCGTGCGGGTCCCCAGCAGCGGGACGCCGTAGGCGGCCAGCAACCCGATCAGCTCGTCGTCGGTGAGCTCCCGCCCGCCCGGCGCCTCCGCGAGTGCGCCCCGCACGATCCGCTCGGCGGCGGCCTCGTCGACGTCGGGCAGCTCGGGTACGTCGCCGACCGGCCGGCGGCGCCACTGCGCGTACTCGCAGACCTTGGCCAGGGCGATGACCGCCCGCTCCGGCGTGCTGTAGGACGGGACCGACCCGCGCGCGGGCATGCCGTGCTCGTCGGGCACGGTCAGCTCGGGTGGGATGCCCTCCGTGGAGAGGAAGCTCGCGACGATCGGCTTGGCCGAGCGCACCGACACCTCCCGCAGCGCCGGGCCGTACTCCCGCGAGCCGGCCATGAGCGGCGGCAGGAAGACCGCGACGACGGCGTCGACGGCGTCGTCGTCCACGGCGGCCTGCAGCGCCGCGCGGAACGCCTCCGGGCTCCCGGAGACCCCGATGTCCACCGGCGCGGCCTGCGCGAGCTCCATCCCCTCCTCGAGGACGGCGTCGGCGACGAGGACCCCGATCGCGGTGGAGTTGCCGACGACCGCGACCCGCCTCCCGGCCGGCAGCGGCTGATGGGCCAGCAGCATGCCGACGTCGAACAGCTGGGCCACGGTCTCCACGCGGATCACGCCCGCCGAGGCGAACAGCGCCGCCACGGACTGCTCGGGGACCGCCACCGACGTCCCGGCCAGGCCCGGGGTGACCCCGACGTGCCGGCCGCTCTTCACCGCGACCACCGGCTTGGTGCGCCCCACGGTGCGGGCCAGCCGGGCGAACTTGCGCGGGTTGCCGAAGCTCTCCAGGTGCAGGAGCACCACCTCGGTGCCCGGGTCGGTGGCCCAGTACTGCAGCAGGTCGTTGCCGCTGACGTCGGCGCGGTTGCCGGCGGAGACGAACGTCGACAGCCCGATGCCGCGGCTGCGGGCCCGCTCCAGCAGGGCCACGCCGAGCGCCCCCGACTGCGCGAAGAACCCGACGCGGCCGCGCCCGGGCACCATCGGCGCGAGGCTGGCGTTGAGCCGCACCTCGGGGTCGGTGTTCACCACACCCAGGCAGTTGGGCCCGACCACGCGCATGCCCGAGGCCCGCGCCGCGGCGACCAGTCGGCCCTCGGCCGCCCGCCCGTCCGGGCCGGACTCGCCGAAGCCGCCCGAGATCACGACCAGGCCGCGGACCCGCTTGCGGCGGCAGGCCTCGACCACCCCGGCCACCTCGTCGGCCGGCACCGCCAGGACGGCCAGGTCGAGGTCGTCGGGGATGGACTCGATGTCGGCGTAGGCCGGGACGCCGCGGACGTGCCGGGTCCCGGGGTTCACCGGGTAGACCGGTCCGGCGAAGCCGTAGTCCAGCAGGTGCCGGAGCACCGCGTTGCCGATCTTGCCGTCGTCGTTGCTGGCCCCCACCACGGCGACGGAGGACGGCGTCAGCAGCCGGGCGATCGACCGCGACTCGCTGCGCTGCTCGCGCTCGTAGGCGACCGCGAGCGCGTCCTCGGTCTGCTCGATCGGGAAGGTCAGGTGGACGACGCCGTCCTCGTAGCTGCGCTCGGCCTTGTACCCGGCGTCGCGGAACACCCGCACCATCTTGCTGTTCTGCGCGAGCACCTCGGCGACGAAGCGCTTGATGCCCCGCTCGCGGGCCGCGGCGGCGAGGTGCTCCAGCAGCACCGACCCCAGCCCCCGCCCCTGGTGGGCGTCCTCGACGAGGAAGGCGACCTCGGCGTCGTCGGTGCCCGGGTACCGGTCGTAGCGGCCGACGGCGACGACCTGGTCGCCCAGGAGCACGACGAAGGCCACCCGGGAGTCGTGGTCGACGTGGGTGAACCGGTGCAGGTCGCGCTCGGACAGCCGCTTCATCGGCCCGAAGAACCGGTAGTAGCGGGTCTGGTCGCTGCTGCGCTCCATCAGGCCGTTGAGGCCGTCGGCGTCCTCGGGGCAGATCGGGCGCAGGTGCACCGTGCCGCCGTCGGCGGCGACGATGTCGGCCTCCCACCCCGGCGGCGGTGCGGGGTTCTCCTCCGTCACGGTCCGTTCAGTCACGGGGGTCGTCCGGGTCGAGGCCGAAGTAGGGGAAGCTCGCGCGGCGGGTGCGCATGATGGCGCGGTCGACGCGGGACTCGGTGAAGGCGTCCCAGCGGGAGAAGCCGGTGTACCCGCCCTCGGTCATGTGCGTCGGTGGCCGGGCGCGCAGGCCGCGGCGCAGCACGTCCTCCCGCCAGGACTCGGGGATCTCGGTGGCCGGGTCCAGCTTCGCGCCACCGGCCTCGGCGATCAGGTGGGTCCAGGCCCGCGGGACGCACCGCACCAGGCCGTACCCGCCGCCGCCGAGGGCGATCCAGCGCCCCTCGCAGATCTCGTGGGCGAGCTCGTGCATGGCCTGGTAGCTGGCGCGCTGCCCGTCGACGGTGAGCGCGAGGTCGGCCAGCGGGTCCTCGTGGTGGGCGTCGCAGCCGCACTGGGTCACGATGATCTGCGGCTGGAAGGCCTTCAGCACGCTGGGGACGACGGCGGTGAACGCCCGCAGCCAGGACGAGTCGTCGGTGCCGTTGGGCAGGGCCAGGTTGACCGCGCTGCCCAGCGCCTTGTCGGGGTCGCCGGTCTCCTCCGGGAAGCCGGTGCCCGGGAACAGCGTGAGCGGCGTCTGGTGGATGCTGACCGTGAGCACCCGGGGGTCGTCGTAGAACGCCGCCTGGACGCCGTCGCCGTGGTGGACGTCGAGATCGACGTAGGCGATCCGCTCGTAGCCCTGGCCGAGCAGCCAGGCGATGGCGACGGCGGCGTCGTTGAAGACGCAGAAGCCGGACGCCGACCCGCGCATCGCGTGGTGCAGCCCGCCGGAGATGTTGACCGCGTGCTGCGCGGCGCCGCTGTGCACCTGCTGGGCGGCGAGCACGCTGCCGCCGGTGATGAGAGCGGCGGCCTCGTACATCTCCGGGAAGATCGGGTTGTCCGGGGTGCCCAGGCCGTGGCCGACCCCCGGGTCGGCCGGCGCCTGCCGCACCGCCTCGAGGTACAGCGGGTCGTGCACGAGGGTGAGCAGGTCCTCCCCGGCCGGTTCGGGCTCGATCACCGTCAGCCGGTCCGAGGCCAGCAGGCCCAGGCCGTCGGCCAGGCGCATGGTCAGGTCCAGCCGGACCGGGTGCAGCGGGTGGTCACCGCCCATCGTGTAGCCGAGCAGCGCGTCGTCCCAGACGACCGCGACCGAGTCGCTCACGGGCACCTCCCCTCCCGGCGCGCCCGGCCGGGCGCGGTGGCTCGACCGGACGCTACCGGTCCGGCGCTACCGGGTGCGTCGCCGAGACCACTCCCGGATGGGCCGGTGGACGCCCTCCGGCCCCGTAGACTGGCCGCCGACACGGAGGAGAGCTGTGAACGACCTCATCGACACCACCGAGATGTACCTCCGGACGATCTTCGAGCTGGAGGAAGAGGGCATCGTCCCGCTCCGGGCCCGCATCGCCGAGCGGCTGCACCAGAGCGGCCCGACGGTGAGCCAGACGGTCGCCCGCATGGAGCGCGACGGCCTGCTCACCGTCGAGGGCGACCGGCACCTGCAGCTGTCCGAGGAGGGGCGCCAGCTCGCCACGGCGGTCATGCGCAAGCACCGGCTCGCCGAGTGCCTGCTCGTGGACGTCATCGGCCTGGACTACGCCGACGTCCACGAGGAGGCCTGCCGCTGGGAGCACGTGATGAGCGAGGCGGTCGAGCGCCGCCTGCTGTCGCTGCTGGGCAACCCGACGGTGTCACCGTTCGGCAACCCGATCCCCGGGCTGGAGGCCCTGCGCGGCGACGAGCCGCTGGGCGGCGAGACCTCCGCGGTGCTGGACTCGCTGACCCTGCTGTCCTCGACCGCCACCGCCGAGGGCCGCCCGGTGGTGGTCCGCCGGATCAGCGAGCAGCTGCAGGAGAACGCCGAGCTGCTCCGCGCGCTGGCCGACCACGGGGTGCGCCCGGGCGTGACGATGACCGCGCAGCTCGTCGAGGGCTCGGTGAGCCTCGACGGGTACGTGCTGCCGATGGGCGTGGCCCAGCACATGTTCGTCAGCGCCACCGACGAGGAGCTGACCCCCCTCGAGGCCGCGCCGCTCCTCTGAGCGGGCGGGCCGGGCGGGGGTCGGGCCGGCCCCGCCCGGCCCGACGGGTCCCCCGAGGCCGGGGGACGCCCGCCGACGCCCGGCGGGGGCGGCACCGGCTCACTACGGTGAGGCGGTCCCCCCGCTGCCGCGTGAGAGAAGGCCCCGTGAGCTCGTCCGCCCCCGCCCCCGACGACCCGGCCGGCGAGCCGGCGCCCACGCCGTTCCACCGCCTGGCCGACTTCGTCGCGCTGCCGCGGATCGGCGGCCTGGCGCTCTCGCCGGACGGGACGCGGCTGGCGGTGCCGATGCAGACGCTCGACCGCGAGGGCAAGAAGTGGCAGACGGCGCTGTGGGAGATCGACCCGCAGGGGGCCCGGCCCGCCCGGCGGCTCACCCGCAGCGCGCCGGGCGAGTCCGCCCCCGCCTGGGCGCCGGACGGCTCGCTGCTGTTCACCTCCGCCCGGCCCGACCCCGGTGCGGAGCCCGCGACCGAGCCGAAGCCCGCCCTGTGGCGGCTGCCCGCCGACGGCGGGGAGGCGCGGCCGGTGCTGGCCCGCCCGGGCGGCATCGGCGGGTTCGCCGTCGCCGCCGGCAGCGGTGACGTCGTGGTGGTCTCCGCGACGTCGCCCGGCGGCTCCGCGCCGGAGGCCGACGAGGAACGGCGCAAGGCCCGGGCCGACGCCGGCGTCTCGGCGATCCTGCACGAGGCCTACCCGGTGCGGTACTGGGACCACGACCTGGGGCCGGCCGTGCCGCACCTGTTCTGGGCCGGGCAGCTCCCGGCCGACGAGCAGCCCGCCGGCGAGGAGCCGCTCGAGCTGCGCGACCTGACCCCCGACGCGGCGCCGCCGAACGGCTCCGGCGACGACATCGACCTCTCCCCCGACGGCACGCTCCTGGTCCGCACCGAGGAGGTGCCCGACGGACCCGCCGGCCGGCGCACCCGGCTGGTGCTGGTCGACACCGCCTCCGGGGAGGCCCGGGTGCTCGTCGACGACCCCCTGGCCGACCTGCACGGGGCGGCCTTCTCCCCCGACGGTGACCGGCTGGTGTGCGTGCGGGAAGCGATGTCCTCCTACGCCGAGCCCTCGGACTACACCCTGCTGCTGGTCGACGTCGCCGACGGCTCCGCCCGCGACCTCACCCCCGGCTTCGACCGCTGGCCCAGCGCCCCGCAGTTCTCCGCCGACGGCGACGCCGTGTACTTCCTCGCCGACGACGACGGCCGTCACGCGCTGTTCCGCGTGCCGCTGGACGGCGGGGAGCCGCTGCGGCTGACCGCCGACGGCGCCTACAGCGATCTCCAGGTGGCCCGAGACGGCAGCGCCCTGTACGCCCTGCGGTCGGCGGTCGACTCCCCTCCCCTGCCGGTGCGCCTGGACCCGGTGGCCCCGCTGCAGGACCCCGCTCCCCTGCCGACCCCCGTGGCGCTCGACCGGCTGCCCGGGACGCTGCACGAGCTCGACGCCACCGCCGCCGACGGGGCGCGGGTGCAGTCCTGGCTGGTGCTGCCCGAGGGAGCGTCGGCGGACTCCCCCGCGCCGCTGGTGCTCTGGATCCACGGCGGGCCGCTGATGAGCTGGAACTCGTGGTCGTGGCGCTGGTGCCCGTGGGTGCTGGCGGCCCAGGGCTACGCCGTGCTCCTGCCCAACCCGGCGCTGTCCCAGGGCTTCGGCCAGGACTTCGTCCGCCGCGGCTGGGGCGAGTGGGGCGGCGCCCCGTACACCGACCTGATGGCCGCCGTGGACGCCGCCGAGCAGCGCCCGGAGATCGACGGGACGCGGACGGCGGCGATGGGCGGCTCGTTCGGCGGCTACATGGCCAACTGGGTGGCCACGCAGACCGACCGGTTCCAGGCGATCGTCACCCACGCCAGCCTGTGGAACCTGGAGCAGTTCACCGGCACCACCGACGCCGCGTACTACTGGGAGAAGGAGTGGGGCGACCCGTTCACCGAGCCCCGGCGGTACGAGCAGAACTCCCCGCACCGCTACGTGGACCAGATCCGCACCCCGGTGCTGGTCATCCACGGCGACAAGGACTACCGGGTGCCGATCGGCGAGGCCCTGGCGCTCTGGTACGGCCTGCAGAAGCGCGGCGTCCCCTCGAAGTTCCTCTACTTCCCCGACGAGAACCACTGGGTGCTGACCCCGGGGAACAGCCGCGTCTGGTACGAGACGGTGCTGGCCTTCCTGGCCGAGCACGTGCGGGACGAGGAGTGGCGGCGGCCGGAGCTGCTCTGACACCGGAGCTCACGCCGGCGGGCCGTCCGCCGGCGTGAGCGCGGCCGCGCGGCCGACCAGGTCGCGCAGGTCCGCCGGGGGGAGGCACGCGTCCAGCGCCTGCCGGAGCAGCAGCGCCAGGGTGTACCCGGGATCGGCGTCCAGTGCCCGGTCCAGCGCGATGCCGGCCGTCGCCCCGTCGCCCCGCAGCCACGCGCTGACGGCCAGCAGCGTGGCCGGGGCGGCGTCGAGCGGCGCGGGCACCCGGCGCGCGCACTCGGTCCAGAGCACCTCCGCCGCGGCGCCGTCCTCGCCCAGCGCCAGCTGCAGGGCGTGGTCGCGAACCCGGACGTCGCGCAGCGCCCAGCCCACCCCGGCGAGCTCGTCGTCGTCCAGCGGACCCTGCCCGGCCGCCCCGGGCCGGCAGCGCCCGACCGCCTGCCGCACCACGGCCCACGACTCCTCGGCCAGCGCCCGCGCCCCCACCTCCCGGAGCCGGGCCGAGCGGTCGGTGGCGGCGCGGGCGCAGGCGGCCCGCATCCCGGCGCCCGACCCGGGCGGGGCGTCCAGCCGCTGGGCCAGCGCCGCGCGGTCGGCCGCGACGACCTGCCCGGCGCAGACGGCCGCGGCCGCCAGCGCGCTGACGCCGCCCGGCACGGGCGTCCCGGCCGCCGGGGCGCAGCAGGGGTGCGGGCAGTCGTAGGACCACCAGCGCCCCCGCCGCACGAGCAGCACGTCGCGAGGGGCGATGCGCGCCGCGGCCAGGGCGAGCACCAGCTCGTGCACCAGCGCCCGGTGCGGCAGCAGGCCTGCCGCCGGGTCGCCGTCCGGACCTGGGTCGTCCGGCGCCTCGGACACCACCACGGCCAGCGCCGCCGCGGGCTCGTCGCTGCGAAGACTCCGCACCAGCAGCCGCGCCAGCGGCGCCGCGCTGCCGCCCGGCGGCAGGTCGGCCCGGACGGTCAGCCCGACCCGCCCGCCGGACGGCCCGCCGAGGCCGACCAGGACCAGCGACTCGGCCGGGTGGAACCCCAGCAGCTGCGGCAGCGCGGCGGCCACCTCCCCGGGGTCGGAGAGCCGGATCTCGAGGTGGTCGGCGGGCTGCTGGGCGGTGGGGAGGTCCATGCGGCGACCCTGCTCGCGCCCGGCCGGCCGCGGGGGCCCGCCGGAGGATCCGTGGACACGTCCACGGCTGTGGACGCCTCAGCCCAGCGCGTCGGCCTGGACCTGGTAGGCCTGCTCGACCAGCTCCGCGAAGGCCGCGGGGTCGGCCGGTGCGGCGCCCCCGAGGCCCGTGTCGAGGGTCAGCAGGAGCAGCAGCCGGTCGCCGTCCTCCACCGCCGCGACCAGCGTCGGCACCGTCACCCGCGACCCGCCGGGCGCGGCGATCGTGGTGGTGTACCGCAGCAGGGCCGATCCGTCCCCCAGGTCGGCGACCGGGAGCTGCTCGAAGGTGATCGTCGCCTCCCCGATCTGCGGGGCGACCAGGCGCGCCTCGGGGCACCGCTCGGCGGCCTCGGCGAGCTGGGCCGCGGCGTCCCGGACCGGGCCGCCGCGCACCAGCACCTGCACCGTCGTCGTCGAGCCGGCCGTGGCGCTCTGCGCGGCGACGTCCTCGAACGCGTCCAGGGCGGGCTGGGTGCCGTCGACGGCCGCCCGGCAGCTCTCCGGGGTGATCTCCACGTCCGGCCCACCCGCGACGATGCCGGTCCCGGCGCGCAGCTGCTCCGGCGGGAGCGCCAGCACGGTCGCGTCCGGCCCGAAGGCGTCCGCGGGCAGCAGCCCCGAGGCGAGGTCGGGCACGTCCGCGGCCTGCGCGGAGGACGCCGCCGCGGCCGAGGAGGCGGCCGCGGCGGTGCGGTCGGAGGCGTCCCCGCCCCCGCAGCCGGTGAGCGGGAGGGCGGCGGCCGGCCCGGCCACGAGGAGACGGCGCGCGGAGCTCACGCCCACGACGCTAGCCCGTGCAGCCGGTCACATGCGGTGCTGGATCGCGCTCCGCGCGGCCAGGATGGGCCGCACGTGCTCGGCGATCACCGCGAGGTGCACGGGGTCCTGCGCGTAGCGGAGAAAGGACTCGGCGTCGGGGAACTCCGCGATCAGCACGGTGTCGGCGTTGCCGTCGACCAGGTCGGCGTCGTCGGCGACGACCAGCGAGGTCATCCCGCCGACCGAGCGCCGCAGCCCGCGCAGCGCCTCGACGGTCTGCGCCCGCCGCTCGGCGTCGGCGTCCGGGGACCAGGTGAAGAGCACGACGTGACGGATCATGGGGAAACTCTGCCAGCCGTGCCGTGGACCGGCCGGGTGGTGCCCCTACCGGCTGGTAGCCGGAGGGCGCTGCGCGGTCGTTAGAGTCCGACCCATGGGACGGTCGTTGCGGATTGCACTGCTGTCCTACCGGAGCAAGCCGCACAGCGGCGGCCAGGGCATCTACGTGCGGGCGCTCTCCCGGGAGCTGCGCGAGCTCGGGCACCGCGTCGAGGTGCTCAGCGGCCAGCCCTACCCCGAGCTGGACGCGGGCGTCCCGCTCACCCGCGTGCCGAGCCTGGACCTCTACCGCGAGCCCGATCCCTTCCGCACCCCACGCCCCTCGGAGATCCGCGACTGGGTCGACGTCGCCGAGTGGGCCACGATGTGCACCGCCGGTTTCCCGGAACCGCTCACCTTCACCCTGCGCGCCGCGCGCCACCTGCTCCCCCGGAGGGGGGAGTTCGACGTCGTGCACGACAACCAGTCACTGGGCTACGGCCTGCTCCGGCTGGTGCGGGCCGGCGTGCCCACCGTCGCGACCGTGCACCACCCGATCGCCATCGACCGCGACCTGGAGCTGGCGGCAGCCCCCACGCTGCGCCGGAAGCTGACCCTGCGCCGGTGGTACGCCTTCACCCGGATGCAGGCGCGGGTGGTGCAGCAGCTGGACGCCGTCACCACCGTGTCGGAGAACTCCCGGCGCGACATCGCCGCGCACATGGGGCTGGCGCCGGACCGGATGAGCGTCATCCCGGTGGGCATCGACCCCGACCGCTTCTCCCCGCCACCGGCCGACCGGCCGCGCGAAGCAGACTCGATCCTCGCGGTCACCAGCGCCGACGTCCCGCTCAAGGGGCTGGTGCACCTGCTGGAGGCGCTGGCCAAGCTGCGCACCGAGCGGCCCGTGCGGCTCACCGTCGTCGGCAGCACCCGGCCCGGCGGCCCCGCCGAGGCGGCGCTGGACCGGCTCGGCCTGCGCGACGCCGTCCGGTTCACCGGCCCGGTGCCCGAGGAGGAGCTGATCCGCCTCTTCCGGGCGGCGTCGCTGGTCGCGATCCCCTCCCTCTACGAGGGCTTCTCGCTGCCCGCCGTGGAGGCGATGGCGTGCGCCACCCCGCTGGTCACCACCGACGCCGGCGCGCTGCCCGAGGTCGTCGGCAGCAAGGCGGGGATCCGGGTGCGGGCCGGCGACGTCGGGGAGCTGACCGCGGCCCTGCAGCTGGTCCTGGACTCCCCCTCGCTGGCCGAGCAGCTGGGGCGCGCGGGCCGGCGCCGGGTCCTGGACACCTACACCTGGCGGGCCACGGCCGAGCGCACCGCCGGCTGGTACGCCGAGACGCTGGACCGGAAGGGACGCCCGTGCTGACCGTCGACTACGACCGGCTCGACCTGCGGCCGGGGATGACCGTGCTCGACCTGGGCTGCGGCGAGGGGCGGCACGCGTTCGAGGCCTACCGGCGGGGCGCGCACGTCGTCGCCGTCGACTGGGGCCGGCACGAGGTGACGACGACGAAGCGCTGGCTGGGCGCGATCGCCGAGGCCGGCGAGGCCCCGGAGGGGGCGCGCTCCGAGGTGGTCCGCGGGGACCTGCTGCACCTGCCCTTCCCCGACGCGAGCGTCGACCGGGTGATGGCCTCCGAGGTGCTCGAGCACATCCCCGACGACGCGACCGCGATGGCCGAGATCGCCCGCGTGCTCAAGCCCGGCGGACGGGTGGCGGTGACCGTCCCCCGCTACGGCCCCGAGCGGGTCTGCTGGGCGCTGTCGGACGCCTACCACGCCAACGAGGGCGGGCACATCCGCATCTACCGTGCGGACGTGCTGCGGGCCCGGCTGGCCACCGCCGGCCTGGTGCCCGGGGCCGGCCACCACGCGCACGCGCTGCACGCCCCGTACTGGTGGCTCAAGTGCGCCGTCGGGGTGGAGAAGGACTCCGCCGTGGTGCGCGCCTACCACCGGCTGCTGGTCTGGGACCTGACGAAGCGCCCCTGGCTGACCCGGACCGTGGAGCGCGTGCTCGACCCGCTCATCGGCAAGAGCTTCGTGGTGTACGCCGACAAGCCCGCCGAGGTCGTCGCCGCCGCGGCCGGGCTGGAGCGGGAGCGGTCCGCTGCGGCGCGCTGAGCGGGGCGCGGTGGCGCTGCCGGAGCTGCCCGGCGTGCTCGACGCCGACCAGGTGCGGCAGACCGTGGCCTGGATCGCCGGGGAGCAGCACCGCGACGGCTCGCTCCCGTGGTTCGCCGGGGGGCAGCTCGACCCGTGGGACTCCGTCGAGGCTGCGATGGCGCTGGACGTCGGCGGCGAGCACGCCCGCGCCGCCGCCGCCTACCGCTGGCTCGCCGGCCGGCAGCGGGCCGACGGCAGCTGGGCGGCCGAGTACCGCGACGGCACCGAGGCCGCGCCCGCCGCGGAGAGCAACCACGCCGGCTACCTCGCCGTCGGCCTCTGGCACTCCTGGCTGACCACCGGCGACGAGGAGCTGGTCGCCGGCCTGTGGCCCGTGGTCCGGGCCGGGCTGGACCTGGTGACCCGCATGCAGCTGCCCGGCGGGGCTGTCTCCTGGGCGCTGCGGCCCGACGGCACCCCCGACGACCTCGCGCTGCTGACCGGCAACGCCAGCCTGTTCCAGGCGCTGCGCTGCGGCCTGGCGCTGGCCGAGCTGGCCGGAGAGGCCCAGCCGGACTGGGAGCTCGCCGTCGCCGACCTCGGGACGGCGCTGCGCGGGGGGCCCGGCGCCTTCGCCGACCGGTCCCGCTACTCGATGGACTGGTACTACCCCGTGCTCGGCGGCGCGGTCACCGGCGAGGCCGCCCGCGACCGGCTCGCCGCCGGCTGGGACACGTTCGTCGTGCCCGGGCTGGGCATCCGCTGCGTCGCGGACCGCCCGTGGGTCACCGGGGCGGAGACCTGCGAGCTCGCGCTCGCCCTCGTGGTCGCGGGGCAGCGGGACGCCGCCCTGGAGCAGGTGGCGGCCATGCAGCACCTGCGGGACGCGGACGGGTCCTACTGGACCGGGTTCGTCTACCCCGACGACGCGCGGTGGCCGGTCGAGCGCACCACCTGGACGGCGGCGGCCGTGCTGCTGGCCGCCGACGCGCTGTGCGGCGCCTCCCCCGCCAGCGGGCTGTTCGCCGACCCCTGGGCCCTGCCGGCCGCGGGCATGGCCGATGCCACGGCCCCCGTTGATTGGCTGACCGGGGGTGCGGGCACGGTGCACCCGTGACCCCTCCCCCCAGCAGCGACCGGACCCGGCCTCCGTCCGCCGACGTGACCGTGGTCGTCGCCAGCCGCAACCGGCGCGACGACCTGCTCGCCACCCTGCCCCGCCACGAGGCGCCGGTGGTGCTGGTCGACAACGCCTCCACGGACGGCACGGTGGACGCCGTCCGGCAGGCCCACCCCGAGGTGACCCTGCTGCCGCTGGACCGCAACGAGGGCGCGCACGGCCGCACGCTGGGCGCCGCGCACGCGCGCACCCCGTTCGTCGCCTTCGCCGACGACGACTCCTGGTGGGCACCGGGCGACCTGGCCCGCGCCGTGGAGGTCCTGCGGGCCCACCCGCGGCTGGCCCTGCTCAACGCCCGCATCCTGGTCGGCCCGGAGGAGCGGCTGGACCCGGTGTGCGAGGAGATGGCCGCGAGTCCGCTGGGCACCGCCGTCGACCTGCCCGGGCCCTCGCTGCTGGGTTTCGTGGCCTGTGCCGCGCTGGTGCGCACCGAGGCGTTCGAGGCCGTCGGCGGCTTCGACGAGGTCGTGCGGTTCCCCGGCGAGGAGGAGCGGCTGGCCCTCGACCTGGCCGCCGCCGGCTGGGGGCTGGCCTACGTCGACGACGTGACCGTGCACCACCACCCGTCCCCCCGCCGCGACGCACCCGGGCGCCGGCAGGCCGGGATCTGGCGGAGCCGGCTGCTCACCGCCGCGATGCGGCTCCCGGCGCGGGACGTCGCCCGGACGGCGGGGCGGGCCGTGCGGGCCGGGCGCCCGGGCGTGGAGGGGCTGCTGGCGGCGCTGCCCGACGCCCCGGCTGCGCTGCGCCGGCGGGAGCCGGTGCCGGCGTCGGTGCGGGCCGGGCTGCGCACGCTGGCCGGGGAGGCGCGGTGAGCACCACCGGCACCTCGTCAGCGGCGTCCACCGGCAACCGCGCGGTCGGGCCCGACCCCCGCGTCGCCGTCGTCGTGATCACCCACCAGCGGCGCGACGAGCTGCTGCTCGCCCTCGACCGCCTGGTGGCGCTGCCCGAGCAGCCGCACGTCGTCGTCGTCGACAACGGCTCGACCGACGGGACCGCGGAGGCCGTGCGCGCCCGCTTCCCCCAGGTGGAGCTGGTCGCCAGCCCCGAGAACCTCGGCGCGGTGGGGCGGAACCTCGGCGTGGCCCGGCTGGGCACCCCCTACGTGGCCTTCTGCGACGACGACACCTGGTGGGAGCCGGGCTCGCTGCGCGCCGCGGCCGACGTCCTCGACGCGCACCCGCGGCTGGCGGTCGTCACGGCCCGGATCCTGGTGGAGCCCGGGGGCACCGAGGACCCGATCGTCGCCGAGCTCCGCGACTCCCCCGTGGTCGGCGCCGACTGGCTGCCCGGCCCGGCGCTGGGCAGCTTCCTCGCCGGCGCCAGCGTGCTCCGCCGGGACGCCTTCGACGAGGTGGGCGGATTCTCCGAGCGGCTGTGGCTGGGCGGCGAGGAGGAGCTGATGGCCGGCGACCTCGCCGCCCGCGGCTGGGAGCTGTGCTACCTGCAGCAGCTCACCCTCCACCACCAGGCCAGCACGGCGCGCGACCCGCACAAGCGGCGGGCCGACGGCATCCGGAACACCCTCTGGACCACCTGGCTCCGCCGCCCGCTCCGGCCGGCGCTGCGGCGCACGCTGCACCTGCTGCGCACCGTGCCGCGCGACCGGGTCACCGCGCTGGGGATCGCGCGCGCCGTCCGGGGCCTGCCGTGGGTGCTGCGCGAGCGGCGGGTGCTGCCCCCGCACGCGGAGGCCCGCTTCGCCGCGCTGGAGGAGGCCCAGCGGAACTCCACCGCCCGCCGCTACGTGAGCTGACACCGAGCGTGTGCGCCGGCGCGGAGGTTCCGCGGCCGGACCACCCCCTCGGGGCACGCTCGGCGCCGGGGGCGCCTCAGCGGGCGCAGTCGATGCAGGTGCGGGCGGTGGGGCGGGCGGCGAGCCGCTCCGGCGCGATCGGCCGACCGCAGGTCTCGCAGCGGCCGTAGGTGCCGTTCTCCACCGCCACGACCGCGCCGTCGACGTCGGCCAGCCGGCGGCGCGCCTGCTCCAGCAGCGCGGCCACCTGCTGGCGCTCGAACGCGATCGTGGCGCCCTCGGGGTCGTGCTCGTCGTCGGCGTTGGACGCCTGCGACGCCGCGACGATCGCGTCGAACTCACGGGTCAGCGCCTCGATCTGCGCCAGCGCCTCCGTGCGGGCGCGGGAGAGGTCCTCGGGTGGGAGCACCGCGCCATCCTCCACCCCGCTGCCGGCAGGACGGCAGCCCGCACGGGTTCAGGCGGTGCGGCGCAGCAGCCGGAGCGACCCGGTGCCCGGCAGCTCCTCGAACTCCCCGCTCGCCAGCACCCGCCGGTACACCCCGTAGGGCGCCTGGCCGCCGTCGGCCGGGTCGGGGAAGACGTCGTGGATCGCGAGCGTCCCGCCCACGGCGAGCTTGGCCACCCAGGCGTCCTGGTCGCGGCGCGCGGACTCCTCGGTGTGGCTGCCGTCGAGGAACAGCAGGGCCAGCGGCGTGGCCCACAGCGGGGCCAGCACCTCCGACCGGGTGACGACGGCGACGACGACGTCCTCCGCGCCGGCCTCGGCGACGGTCCGGCGGAAGCGCGGCAGCGTGTCGATCCGCCCGACGGCGGGGTCGACCAGCGACGGGTCGTGGTACTCCCAACCCGGCTGGTGCTCCTCGGAGCCGCGGTGGTGGTCCACGGTCACCACCTGGCGGCCGGTCTCGCGCGCGGCGGCGGCGAGGTACAGCGCGGACTTCCCCATCCAGCTGCCCACCTCCAGCAGCGGTCCCGGGACGGGGACGGCGCGGGCGGCCTCGTACAGGGCACGGCCCTCGTCGTCGGGCATGAAGCCGGGGGCGGCCCGGGCGGCCAGCAGCAGATCGGTCACGGCCACAGCCTCGCTCATCGGGCGAACCGCGCCCGCAGCGCGGTCAGGCTGCGCTCGGTCGCCGCGCCGGCCTGGGTGTCCGCGGCCTTGGCGAAGAACGCGCCGGCCGCCGTCGTCACCGGGACGGCGAGCACCAGGGCGATCGCCCCGACCAGCGTCCGGATGACCTCCTCGGCCAGCGCCGCGCTGGTGACCAGGGTCCAGACCGGGGTGGCGTAGATCTCGAGGAGCAGGAGGAGGGGCAGCGCCGCCCCGGCGTAGGCGAAGACGATGGTGTAGACCGTCGAGGCGATGTGGTCGCGGCCGACCGCCATGCCGCGGGTGTAGAGCTCCCGCCAGGTCATCTCCGGGGAGACCTCGTGCAGCTGCCAGATCGCCGAGGCCTGGGTGATGGTGACGTCGTTGAGCACGCCCAGCCCCGCCACGACGACCCCGGCCAGCACCAGCCCGGAGAAGTCCAGCGTCGGGTCGAAGCGCTGCAGCGTGAACGCGTCGTCGCTGGTGAGCCCGGTGAGCCGGGCGGCCGAGACCGCGAGCGACCCCATGACCGCGACCATGGTGAGCCCGAACAGGGTGCCCACGAGCGCGGTGGTCGTCCGGGCGGTGAAGCCGTGCGCGAGGTAGAGGACGACGAACATGATCGCCGCCGAGCCGACCAGGCTGACCAGGGTCGGCGAGTCCTCGCTCAGCAGCCCGGGCAGCATGAACTGGAGCAGCACGAAGAACGCGAACGCCAGGCCCAGCAGCGACGCCAGCCCCCGGAGCCGCGCCACCACCCCGACGACCACCGCGAAGGCGACGGCCAGGACGATGATCGGGGTGTCCCGCGCGTAGTCGTAGAACGCGTACGTCGGGCCGCCCTCGGCGCTGGCGTCGCGGGTCAGCACCAGCGTGTCGCCCTCCGAGACACCGGCGGCGACCACCTCCGGCGGCATGTCGATCTGCTCGAAGTCACCGGCCCCCTCGCCCCCGAGCACCTCCACCACCGCGGTGGCGCAGGTCTGCGGCGGGGCCGTGGGGTCGGGGTCGACGCCGCAGTCGAACGTCTCGACCGAGACGATCCGCCCGTCGGGATAGGTGGTCCCCGGCGGCAGCGCCTGCTCCGCCGCCAGCTCCGCACGCGTCGGCTCCCCGCTCGGCCAGAGGGCGACCAGGCCGATCACCGTGGCCAGGCCGACGGGCACCAGCAGCAGGAGCATCAGCCAGACGGCGCGCCGCCGGCGTCCGAGCGCCTCCTCCGTGGGCGGGGGCGCGTCCGGATCGGGACCGTGGCTGTGGGCGTGCGACGACACCCGATCAGGCTAGGAGCCGCGCCGCTCCGCGGGCGCGCCGGTGCCGGTTCAGGTGTGTCGGGGGTCCCGCGGTGCCGGTCCACCGCCACCCGAGGGTTCGGCGACCACCCGGCCGTCGTCGGCCACCACGGTGAAGCGGTGCCACAGCCCCGAGAGCTGCAGCGGCCTGGACACCGCGGGCGGCGGGTCGACCAGCACGGTCTCGATGGCCCGGGGCACGCCGAGCTTCTGCACCTGCACCAGCACCGCCAGCCCGGCGGAGTTCATGAACCCGATGCCGCGCAGGTCCAGCTCCACCCGCTGCAGGGCGTGCTCGGCGAGCAGCAGGTCGGTCAGGGTGCGCACCAGGGGGCGGCGGGCCGCCTCGGTGAGCTCCCCGCCGACGACCAGGCGGACGGTGTCCCCCTCGACCGTGTGCGCGACGGAGGGCTCGGCAGGCGGTGCGTCGTGGTCGGGGGCGGCGTGGCGCGGCGCGTCGTTGGTCTCTCCCACGGTGCCGTCCTGCCCCGTCGGCGGACGGTTCACGCACCCGGCTCCCGCGGGCCGGCCGGGAACATTTCGTGCCGACGAACGTTTACACGAGTGCACGACCGAGGTAATCTCCAGTCGCCACTAGAGGTTTACCTCGGGCAGCGAACACCAGCACGACCGTCACAGGAGGTTCCAGCCATGATGCTGACCGCTTACGACCCGTTCGCCGCCACGTCCGCCGCCTTCCGCGCGCTGGACCAGCTGACCGGTCGCGGCGGCGCCGCCACCGCCCGCCCGCTGTCGGGCATGCCGATGGACGCCTACCGCGTCGGCGACAACTTCGTCGCGCACTTCGACCTGCCCGGGGTGGACCCCGGCTCGATCGACCTCTCGGTCGAGGGCAACACCCTCACCGTGAGCGCCGAGCGCTCGGTCCCCCAGCTGGAGAACGCGGAGTGGACCATCGCCGAGCGCCCCTTCGGCAGCTACACCCGCCAGCTCGTGCTCGGGCGCAGCCTCGACACCGACCGGCTCGAGGCCAGCTACCACGACGGGGTGCTGACCATCAGCATCCCGGTGGCGGAGAAGGCGAAGGCACGCCGGATCACCGTGACCCGCGCCGACACCCCCGCCGCGGTGGAGGCCCGCACGATCGAGGGCGAGTCGCAGCAGGAGGAGGCCAAGGCGGTCGAGAGCTGACCGCGGCCTGACCGGCAGCACCGCAGGGGCCGGGCCCGTCGAGGGCCTGGCCCCTGCGCCGTTCGCGGTCCGCCCGCCGGACCGCGCCCCACCAGGACAGGAGCGCGCCGCGATGACCCCCGAGGAGCAGGACCCGCTGCGCCGGCTCGACGATCCCGAGTACCCGGCGCTGACGATGAGCCAGGCGGCCGAGCTGCTCGGCGTCCAGGCCGCGTTCCTCCGTAGCCTGGACAGCTCCGGCATCCTCTCCCCGCACCGCTCCCCCGGCGGCCACCGGCGCTACTCCCGCCGGCAGCTGGCCCTGGCCGCCCGCATGCGGGTGCTGCTCGACGACGGCCACCCGGTCGCCTCCGCCGAGGTGATCGTCGGCCTCCAGGACGAGCTCGCGGCCGCCCGCGCCGATCTGGCCCGGCTGCGCGACCGACCCCGCGGCGGTTGACAGGGAACCCTAGGGGGGTATGGTTCTTCCCGGCGGCGCAGGGTGCGCCGCCGGCAGGAGGGACGACGTGGAGACGACCGACGGTGCCTGCACCGGCCACGACCACGCGCACGGGTACATCCACCGCAAGGAGGACTACCTCAAGCGGCTGCGGCGCATCGAGGGGCAGGCCCGCGGCCTGCAGCGCATGGTGGAGGACGAGAAGTACTGCATCGACATCCTCACCCAGGTCTCGGCCATGACGAAGGCCCTCCAGGCGGTGTCGCTGGGCCTCCTCGAGGAGCACCTGAGCCACTGCGTGGTGGACGCCGCGCGGGCCGGCGGCCGCGAGGCCGAGGAGAAGGTCCGCGAGGCCACCGACGCGATCGCCCGGCTCGTCCGCTCCTGACCCCCCCGACCCCGAGAGGAACTCCCATGAGCACCACCGCCACCTGGACCGTCACCGGCATGACCTGCGGCCACTGCGTGAACGCCGTGACCGAGGAGGTCTCGCAGGTCCCCGGCGTCACCGACGTCGAGGTCGACCTCGCCACGGGCGGTCTCACCGTCAGCAGCGAGGGCCCGGTGGACGACGGCGCCGTCCGCGCCGCCGTCGAGGAGGCCGGATACGAGGTGAGCGGCCGCTGACGCGGCCGCCGCCATGAACACGCCCACGAGGATCGCCGCGTTCGCCGTCGGCCTGGTCGCCGTCTTCGGCGCCGCGGTCGGCGTGGGTTCCGCGGTCGGCCCGGTCGGCACGGTCGGGGGCAGCACCGGCGGCGGGCACGGGGACGGCGGGCACGCCGCCGCCCCGGCGCCCGCGACCGTGCCGGGCGGCCTGCAGGTGAGCCAGGACGGCTACACCCTCGCCCTGGCCAGCGGCACGGCCGCGGCGGGGCCCTCGACCGAGGTCGCCTTCCGCGTCCTGGGGCCCGACGGCTCCCCGGTCACCGCCTACGAGACCGACCACGACGTCGACCTGCACCTGGTCGCGGTGCGCCGCGACCTCACCGGCTACCAGCACGTGCACCCCGACCTCGGGGACGACGGCGTCTGGCGCGCTCCTCTCGCGCTGGAGCCGGGCAGCTGGCGGCTGTTCGCCGACTTCACCGCCGCGGCAGACGGCGAGAACCGCGTCCTCGGCGCCGACCTCGCCGTCCCGGGCGCCTACGACCCCGCTCCCCTGCCGGCCCCGTCGCAGACCGCGCAGGTCGACGGCTACACCGTCGTCCTCACCGGCGGGCTGACCCCCGGCGAGGAGTCGGAGCTGACGCTGAGCGTGAGCCGCGACGGCGCCCCGGTCACCGACCTGCAGCCCTACCTCGGCGCCTACGGCCACCTCGTCGCCCTGCGCGACGGCGACCTCGCCCACCTGCACGTGCACCCGGCCGGACGCGGGGGCACGCAGCTCGCGCCCGGGCCGCACATCCCCTTCGCCACCACCGCCCCGTCGGCGGGCGCCTACCGGCTGTTCCTGGACTTCCGGCACGGCGACGCCGTGCACACGGCCGCCTTCACGGTGACCGCCGAACCGCACGAGGAGCACGGATCGTGACCACCGCCTCCGGCACCGCCACCAGCGACGTCGAGCTGCTCATCGGCGGGATGACCTGCGCCTCCTGCGCCGCCCGCGTGGAGAAGAAGCTCAACAAGCTCGAGGGCGTCACCGCCACGGTCAACTACGCCACCGAGAAGGCGAAGGTCAGCTACGCCGACGGCGTGAGCACCGACGACCTCATCGCCACCGTGGAGCAGACCGGCTACACGGCCACAATCCCCCGGCCCCGCCCGGAGGCTCGCCCCGAGGCCGGGAGGGGTGAGGAGGACGGGGTCCCGCCACCGGCCGACCAGCCGGTGCGGGCACTCCGGACCCGGCTGGTGGTCTCGACGCTCCTGACCGTCCCCGTCGTCGCCATGGCGATGGTGCCGGCGCTGCAGTTCGAGTACTGGCAGTGGCTCTCGCTCACGCTCGCCGCGCCGGTGGTGGTGTGGGGCGGGCTGCCCTTCCACCGGGCCGCGTGGACCAACCTGCGCCACGGCGCGGCGACCATGGACACCCTGGTCTCCCTGGGCACGCTCGCGGCCTTCGGCTGGTCGCTGTACGCGCTGTTCTGGGGCACCGCCGGCGTACCGGGCATGACCCACCCGTTCGAGCTCAGCATCGCCCGCACCGACGGCGGCGCGAACATCTACCTCGAGGCCGCGGCCGGCGTGACGACGTTCATCCTCGCCGGGCGCTGGTTCGAGGCGCGGTCCAAGCGGCGGGCCGGGGCGGCGCTGCGCGCGCTGCTCGAGCTCGGCGCCAAGGACGTCGCGGTGCTGCGCGACGGCACCGAGCGGCGGGTGCCGATCGCCGAACTGGGCGCCGGCGACCTGTTCGTCGTCCGCCCCGGCGAGAAGATCGCCGCCGACGGCGAGGTGACCGAGGGCAGCTCCGCCGTCGACGCCTCGATGCTGACCGGCGAGTCGGTGCCGGTCGAGGTGCGGCCCGGCGACACCGTCACCGGGGGCACGGTCAACGCCGGCGGGCGGCTGGTCGTGCGGGCCACCCGGGTGGGCAGCGACACCCAGCTGGCCCAGATGGCCCGGCTCGTCGAGGAGGCGCAGAACGGCAAGGCCGAGGTGCAGCGCCTGGCCGACCGCATCTCCGGCGTCTTCGTCCCGGTCGTGCTCGCGATCGCCGCGGCGACCCTCGGGTTCTGGATCGGCACCGGCGCGGGGCTGCCGGCCGCCTTCACCGCCGCGGTCGCCGTACTGATCATCGCCTGCCCGTGCGCGCTGGGCCTGGCCACGCCGACCGCGCTGATGGTGGGCACCGGCCGCGGCGCGCAGCTCGGCATCCTGATCAAGGGCCCCGAGGTGCTGGAGTCGACCCGCCGGGTGGACACCGTCGTCCTGGACAAGACCGGCACGGTCACCACCGGGCGCATGTCGCTGCTCGACGTCGTCCCCGCTGCGGGCGAGGAGGCCGACCGGGTGCTCCGGCTGGCCGGTGCCCTGGAGGCCGCGTCCGAGCACCCGATCGCGCAGGCCGTCGCCGCCGGCGCCGTGGAGCGCACCGGCGAGCTGCCCCCGGTGGAGGGGTTCACCAACGTCGAGGGCCTCGGGGTGCAGGGCGTGGTCGAGGGCGCCGCGGTGGTCGTCGGCCGGCGCCGGCTGCTGGCCGACTGGTCGCTCCCGCTGCCCGCGGAGCTGGAACGGGCCGCCGACGAGGCCGAGGCCGCGGGCCGCACGGCCGTCGCCGTCGGCTGGGACGGCGCCGCCCGGGGCGTGCTCGTGGTCGCCGACGCGGTCAAGGACACCTCCGCCCGCGCCATCGCCCAGCTCCGGGCGCTCGGGCTGACCCCGATCCTGCTCACCGGCGACAACGAGCGGGCCGCCCGCTCGGTCGCCGCGCAGGTCGGGATCGACGAGGTCGTCGCGGAGGTGCTGCCCCAGGAGAAGGTCGACGTCGTCCGCCGGCTGCAGGACGAGGGACGGACGGTGGCGATGGTCGGCGACGGCGTGAACGACGCCCCCGCGCTGGCGCAGGCCGACCTGGGCCTGGCCGTGGGCACCGGCACCGACGTGGCCATCCAGGCCAGCGACCTGACCCTGGTCCGCGGTGACCTGCGGGCGGCCGCGGACGCCATCCGGCTCTCCCGCCGCACGCTGGCCACCATCAAGGGCAACCTGTTCTGGGCGTTCGCCTACAACGTCGCCGCCCTGCCGCTGGCCGCCGCGGGGCTGCTCAACCCGATGATCGCCGGGGCCGCCATGGCGTTCAGCTCGGTGTTCGTCGTCTCCAACAGCCTGCGGCTGCGCGGGTTCGCGCCGCTGCCGGAGAACCGGGACGCGGCGCGGGCCGTGGCCGGCGGCCGCCGCGCCGACACCCGCACCCCCGCCTGACCGACCGGCCTGACCACAGCACCGCCCCTGCCACCGACCACCCCGTCAGGCACAGTCGCGCTCTGCCCACACGAGCGGGGCACAGCGCTACCTGCCGAGGACCCAGCACCCCTCGGGCACAGTCGCCCTCTGCCCACACCAGCGGGGCAGAGCGCTACGTGCCGACCACCCACCCACCAACCCCGGAGGCCGACCGATGAGGAACGTGCAGCGAGCGGCGATCCGCGCCGTCGCGACGGCGGGGCTGGCCGCGGGCCTCGCCCTGGCCCTGCGGCCGGCCAGGACCGTCGGCGCGGTCGACCCGCGGTTCCCCCGCGAGCGGCTCTGGGCGACCCGGGTGCTCGGCGCCCGGCTGGTCGCCCAGCACGCCGCGCTCCTGGTCCGGCCGCGGCCGTCGGCGGCGCGCGCGGCGGCGGCCGTGGACGCCCTCCACGCGGCCAGCATGCTGCCGCTGCTCGCCTCCCCGGCCTACCGCCGGACCGCCCTGGTCAGCGGCGGGTTCGCGGCCGCGACCGCGGGGCTGCTCGCCGCCGCGGCGCGCTCAGAGGGCCGGTAGCAGCAGGAGGACGGTCGGCACCAGCAGGAGGAGGACGGCGGCGGCGAGCGCGGCCGCGCGGGCCCCGGGGGGGAGCGGGTCGGCGGGCTCCAGCAGCCGGACGACCCTGGCCCGCACCGCGGCCCCCGCCACCGACAGGGCGCCGGCCGGCACCCCGCCCGCGCCGCCCGCGGCCGCCACGATCGCCGCCGCGAGGGTGCGCCGCGGCGCGGCGCCGCGCAGCGACCCGAGGGCGACGTCGTCGGCCCGCATCTCGACCAGCTCGCGCACCGCGCCGTGGGCGCGCTCGGCCGCCGGGAGCACCGGGAGTGCCGCCTTCCACGCCACGAACGGCAGCAGCAGCAGGTGGTGGTGCTCGCCCAGGTGCGCCCGCTCGTGCGCGACGACGGCGGCCAGCTGCTCGCCGTCGAGCTCGGCGACCATGCCGGAGGAGAGCACCAGCAGCGGCCGGGCGCCGGGGATGCAGAAGGCCACGGGGGCGGGGTGCTCGAGCAGCCGGGCGTCGGGCTCCGGAGCCGGCTGCACCACCAGCTCCAGCAGCTCGCGGTGCCGGCGGCGGGTGCGGGCGATGCGCGCCCAGGAGAGCAGCAGCACGCCGACCAGCTCGAAGGCCAGCACGCCGGCGAGGGTCAGCGCGACCCAGTGGTCCCCGCGCGCGGCCTCGGCCGCCGCGCGGCCGTGCACCACCGCCCAGACCGCCTCGGGCAGCGAGTGCCCCCACGGCGCCAGCCCGTGCACCAGCAGCGCCCCGATGATCGACAGCCCGCCGGCCAGCCCGACCGCCTGCCAGCAGAGCAGCGCCACCAACGGGTCCCGCCGCGGCCAGCGGGCACGGGCCAGCAGCGCCGGCACCGGCCAGGCAAGCAGGGCGGCGAGGACGGCGAGCAGCGCGGCGGTGACGGGCAGCACGGGGAGCGGCCCGGGTCAGCCCTGGGCGGAGTCGTCGGCGCCGGCGGCGGCCAGCAGGTCGCGGAGCATGCGGGCCTCGTCGGCGTCGACGGCGCCGACGAAGCGCGCCAGCACGGCCTGCCGGTCGGCCGCCTGCCCCAGCACCTCACGCATCACCTGGGCGGCGTGGTCCTCGCGGCTGGCCCGCGCGGAGAACCGGCGCGGGCGGGCGTCGTCGTGGACGACGAACCCCTTGTGCTCCAGCCGGCTCAGCACCGTGTGCACGGTGGTCAGCGCGAGGCCCCGGTCGGTCAGCTCGTCGCGCAGCCAGGTGGCGGCCACCGGGACGTCCGCGGCCCACAGCCGCTCCATGACGGCTCGCTCCAGGTCTCCCAGCGATGCCATCGGTCCTCCTGTCCGGCAGATCACACGCGACTCTTCTACGTGTCGTAGAAAAACGTCTTCTACGAGGCGTAGAAAGAACGTGTCGATAGTAGACCGCAGAGAGGATCCGGGCCGTGGACGTCCTGGACATCGCACGCTGGCAGTTCGGGATCACCACCGTCTACCACTTCATGATGGTCCCGCTGACCATCGGCCTGGGGATCCTGCTGGTGGTCATGCACACCATGTGGGTGCGCACCGACGACCCCGAGTGGCTCCGGATGACCCGGTTCTGGGGCAAGATCTTCTTGATCAACTTCGTGCTCGGCGTGGCCACCGGCCTGGTGCAGGAGTTCCAGTTCGGTCTGGCCTGGAGCGAGTACTCCCGCTTCGTCGGCGACGTCTTCGGCTCGCTGCTGGCCCTCGAGGCGCTGCTGGCCTTCTTCCTCGAGTCCACCTTCCTCGGTCTGTGGATCTTCGGCTGGGGCCGGATCCCGAAGAAGCTGCACCTGGCGACGCTCTGGGCCGCGGTGCTCGGCTCGATCGTGAGCGCCTACTTCATCATCGCGGCCAACTCCTGGATGCAGCACCCGGTCGGGGTCGTCGCCGACGACGCGACCGGCCGCCCGGTGCAGGTCGACTTCCTCGCGGTGCTCACCAACAACACCGCGCTGGCCGCCTTCACCCACACCATCGTCGCCGCGCTCATGGTCGCCGGCGCCCTGCTCGTCGGCGTCGGGCTCTACCACCTGCGCAAGCGGAAGCTCGCCGGGAAGCCGGCCGGGGAGATCGACCACGGGGTGTGGCGCCGGTCGGTGCGGATCGGCGGCTGGGTCTCCCTCGCCGCCTTCGTCCTGGTCGCCGCCACCGGCGACTGGCAGGCCAAGCTGATGTACCACCAGCAGCCGCTCAAGATGAGCTCGGCCGAGGCGCTCTGCGAGACCGAGGCGCCGGCGTCGTTCTCGATCTTCGCCTGGAACAAGCTCGGCTCCAACGAGTGCGACGACGTCCACTCGATCACCGTGCCGGGGCTGCTCTCCTTCCTCGCCCACGGCGACTTCACCAGCGAGGTCCCCGGCGTCAACGAGCTCCAGGAGCGGTACTCCGAGGTCTACGGCGCGACCTACCCCGACGACCCGGCGCGCTTCGGCAACCTGGCCGGGGAGCCGGTCGACTACCAGCCGGTGCTCGCGGTCACCTACTGGAGCTTCCGGCTCATGATCGGCATGGGCGCGGTCTCCGCCGGTGTGGCGGCGTACGCGCTGTGGTCGACCCGGCGCGGGAGGGTGCCGACCTCCCGGATCGGCGTCTACGGGTCGCTGGCCGCCGTGGGTGCGCCGTTCGTCGCCAACGCCGCCGGCTGGATCTTCACCGAGATGGGCCGCCAGCCCTTCGTCGTCGTCCCCAACCCGGACGTGCCGGTCGAGGACCAGATCTGGTTCTTCACCGCGCAGGCGGTCTCCCCCGGCGTCACCCCCGCGGAGGTCTGGACGTCGCTGGGCGCGCTGACCCTGGTCTACGGGGTGCTGGCGGTGATCGAGCTCTGGCTGATCACCACGTTCGTCCGGTCGGGCATCACCGCCGGCGACACCAGCGCCACGCCGCCGATCGGCCCCGGCAAGGACGACGACCGCCGCGAGGGCCCGGACGGCGACGCCGGTGGTGCCGGCAGTGGCCGCCGCGCCGACGACGACGTCCTCCAGTTCGCCTACTGACCGCCCACCCCGCAGACCCGAGGAACCCCGTCATGGACCTGCAGACCCTGTGGTTCGCCGCCGTCGCCGTGCTCTGGATCGGCTTCCTGCTGCTGGAGGGCTTCGACTTCGGCGTGGCCGCCCTGCTGCCGGTGCTGGGCCGCCGGACCGCCGACCGGCACCTGATGCTGCGCAGCATCGGCCCGCTGTGGGACGGCAACGAGGTGTGGCTGATCACCGCCGCCGGTGCGGTGTTCGCCGCCTTCCCCGGCTGGTACGCCACCTGGCTGCCGGCCCTGTACCTGCCCTTCGTCTTCGTGCTGTTCGGGTTGATCATCCGCGCGGTGGCCTTCGAGTGGCGCCACCAGTCGCACGACCCGCGCTGGGACGGCACCTGGACGCACGTCATCACGGTGGGCTCGCTGATCGCCGCCCTCGGTGTGGGCGCGGCGCTGGGCACCACCACGCTGGGCCTGCCGATCGACGGTGACGGCATCCGGGTCGGCGGCAGCTTCGCCGGCGTGGGCTGGGCGGCGCTGCTCGGTGCGGTCGCGGTGCTGGCCTTCTCGCTGGTGCACGGCGCGCTGTTCCTGGCGCTGAAGACCGACGGCGACGTCCGGCTGCGGGCACGGGCCTTCGCCCTGCGCTGGTCGCCGGTGGCCGCGCTGCCGCTGCTGGCCTGGGCCGGCTGGGTGCACCTGCGCTCCGGGACGCCGGTCACCGGCGTGCTGTGGGTCGTCGGCGCGCTGGCCGTCCTGGTCACCTGGGCCCGGATCCGGGTCGACCGCGAGGGGCAGGCCTTCGCCGGCTGGGCGGTGCTGCTGGTCAGCTCCGCCGCCACCGTCTTCGGCGCGGCCTACCCCGTCGTCGTCCCCTCGACCATCGACCCCGCGTTCGACGTGACGATCGCGGACGCCGCGGTCAGCGACTACACCCTCACCGTCATGACGTGGGCGGCCGCCGTCGGGCTGCCGGTCGTGCTGGCCTACCAGGCCTGGACCTACTGGGTGTTCCGCAAGCGGCTGACCGCGGAGCCCCAGCACGAGGACGCCCCCCGCAGCGGCGAGGCCCCTGCGCCCAGCGAGCTGCCGGCATGACCGCCGGCGCGCCGCGTGGCCCGCTCGCCGCGCTGACCGGCGTCCCGGGCCTGCGCGGCGCGCTGGTGCGGGCCGGTCTCGCCGCGCTCGCGCAGACCGCGGGCCTGGTCCTGCTCGCCGCCGGCCTGGCCCACGCCGTCGCCCGCGCGAGCGGGCTGGACGAGGGCTCCCCCGCGGTGCCGCTGCTGCTCGCTGCCGCCGGTGTCGCGGTGCGCGCCGTCGCCGGCAGCGTCGGCGAGGCGGTGGCCGCGCGGGACGCCCGCCGCGCGGAGGAGCTGCTCCGGCGCCGGCTCCTCCAGCGGCTCGCCACCTCCCCCGCCGCGGTGGCCGCGGCCGGCGGCCCGGCCCCGGCCGCCGTGCTGGCCACCACCCGGCTGCACGACCTCGGCCCGGCGCTGGCCACCTACCTGCCGGCGGTCGCGCAGACGGTCGTCGTCCCCCCGGCGCTGCTGCTGGCGCTGGCCTGGACCGACCTGCTGTCGGCGGTCGTCGTCGCGGTCACCCTGCCGCTGGTGCCGCTGTT
This sequence comes from Blastococcus sp. KM273129, assembly GCF_021698995.1. NCBI lineage: Bacteria > Bacillati > Actinomycetota > Actinomycetes > Geodermatophilales > Geodermatophilaceae > Blastococcus > Blastococcus sp. KM273129. Next base: position 111,259 of record NZ_SSXB01000002.1, read on the forward strand.
CATGGTGCTGGTGGGCAAGCACACCCAGGACGCGACGGCCGGCTCCGCCCGGGCGCTGGACCGGATCGCCGCGCACGTGGCCGAGCTGGTCCGCGGGCTGCCCGTCCTGGTGGGGCTGGGCCGGGCGGCCGAGCAGACGGCGGCGCTGGCCGCGCTCGGCGAGGCCCACCGCACCCGCACCCTGGCCACGCTGCGCATCGCCTTCCTCTCGGCCCTCGTGCTGGAGCTCATCGCCACGCTGTCGGTGGCGGTCGTGGCGGTGACCGTGGGCGTGCGGCTGGTCGAGGGCCACCTGGTGCTGGCGCTCGGGCTCACCGCGCTGCTGCTCGCCCCCGAGGCGTTCGCCCCGCTGCGCGCGCTCGGCGCCGCCCACCACGCCGCTGAGGACGCCTCGCTCGCCGCCGCCGAGGCGCGCGCCGTCCTGGCCGCCCCCACCGGCATCTCGCCCGCCCCGGCGCCGGCGGACGACGACCCGCGCGGTGCGGAGGTCGCCGTCGCCGGGCTGCGGGTCGCCTACCCGGGTCGCGCCGTGCCCGCGCTCCCGCCCACCGACCTCGTCGTCCGCCCCGGGGAGCTGGTGGTGCTGCGCGGGCCCAGCGGGTCGGGCAAGTCCACGCTGCTGGCCGCCCTGGCCGGCCTGACCGACCCGGGCGCCGACGTCGGCGGCGTCGTGGTCGCCGGCGGCCCCGCCGCGGTGGTCCCCCAGTTCCCCCGCGCCACCGGCGCGACCGTCGCCGACGAGCTGCGCCGGCACGCCGCCGCGGCCCCGGGTGTCGACGAGGTCGTCGCCGAGGCCTACGTCGTCGAGGCGCTGGGCCGGGTGGAGGCGCACGACCTCGCCGGCCGGGCGCCGGAGTCGCTCTCCCCCGGCGAGCTGCAGCGGGTGGCGCTGGCCCGCGCGCTGGTGCGGGTGCGCCGCGGCGCCCGGCTGCTGCTGCTCGACGAGCCGACCGCACACCTCGACGACGACGCCCGCGGGCTGGTGGCCGCCGTCCTCACCGCCCTCCGCGGCACCGTGACCGTCGTCCTGGTCACCCACGACCCGGTGCTCGCGGGTCTGGCCGACCGCACCGTCGACCTCCCTGCCCCGGTCGCGCCCGCGGAACCCGCCGCCCCGGCCTCGTCCGCGATCACCTCCCCTCCGGCGGAATGTGCACAAAGCGCCCAGGACCCGACGCCGGCGGCCCCGGTCCGCACCGGCCGTGCGCTCCGCCGCGCGGTGCTGGCCGGCGCGCTCTCCTCCGCGGCGGGGGTCGCGCTGACCGCGGCCTCGGGCTGGCTGATCGTGCGGGCGGCGGAGATGCCACCGGTGCTCACGCTGCTCGTCGCGACCGCCGGCGTCCGGTTCTTCGGCCTGGCCCGCGCCGTGCTGCGCTGGCTGGAGCGCCTCTCCGCCCACGACGTCGCGCTGCGCCAGGCAGCCGACCTGCGGGTGCGGGTCTGGCGGGCGCTGGCCGCCCAGGGGCTCGCCGCCGACCGCACCCCCGGCTCGGCGCTGGCCCGCGTGGTCGGCGACGTCGGCGTGGTGCAGGACCTCACCGTGCGGGTCCGCCCCCCGGTGCTGGTGGCCGCCACGGTGCCCACCGCCACCGTCGCGGTGCTCGCGCTGGTGGACCTCGCCGCCGCGGGCGTGGTCGCGGCGGTGCTGGCGGCGACGGTGGCCGCCGTCGTGCTCGCGCACCGCGGCCTGGACGCCGGCGCCGCCCGTGCCGAGAGCACCTCGCGGGTCGCGGCGCTGCGGGAGACCACCACGCTGCTCGAGGGGCTAGCGGACCTGCGGGCCCACGGGCTGGCCGGCCGGGCCGCCGCCGACCTGGACGCCGCCGCCCGGCAGGCCGGCAGCGCCCGCACCCGCGACCGCGCCGACGCCGTGGGCAACGGCCTGGTGGTGCTGGGCACCGGGTCGGCCGCGGTGCTCGGCACGGTCGCGGCGTGGGCCGGCGGGCTCACCGGCCCGGTGCTCGCCGTGGTCGCGCTGGCCCCGCTGGCGCTGGTGGAGCCCCTGACCGGGCTGGTCGCCGCGCTGCAGCGCCGCGGCGCGCTCGCCGACGCGCAGGCCCGCATCGACGCCGTCCTCACCGCCCCGGTCGCCGCCGAGCCCGCCGACCCGCTGCCCGCCCCCGACGGCGTCCGCTCGCTGCGCACCGAGGCGCTGGCCGCCGGCTGGCCGGGCGGGCCGGACGTGCTGCGCGGGCTCGACGCCACCGCCCGGGCCGGGGACGGCTGGCTGGTGCTCCGCGGGCCGTCGGGCTCGGGCAAGTCCACTCTCCTGGCGGTGCTCATGGCCTCGCTGCGGCCCCGCGCCGGCAGCTACGCCGTCGACGGGGTGCCGGCCGACCGGGTCCGTGGCGACGACCTGCGCGCCCGCATGGCGTGGCTGCCGCAGGAGGCGCACGTGTTCGCCTCGTCCATCCGGGCCAACCTGGCGATGGCCGCCCCCCGCGGGGAGCTGGCCGGCCCCGCCGGGGAGGCCCGCATGCGCGCGGCCCTGGCCGCGACCGGGCTGTCCGGGCTGGTCGCGACCCTGCCCGACGGGCTGGACACGCCGGTCGGCGCCGGCGGCACGGCGCTCTCCGGTGGCGAGCGCCGTCGCCTGGCCGCGGCGCGCGCCCTGCTGGCCGACCGGGACGTCGTGCTGCTCGACGAGCCGACCGCCCACCTCGACCCCCCGACCGCCGCGGCGCTGGTCCGCGACCTGCGGGCGGCCTTCGCGGGGCGGGTCGTGGTGTGCGTGACGCACGACGGCGACGTCGAGCGCCCCGGCGACACCGTGCTGGACCTCGGTGAGCCGGCGGCCCGGGCGGCCGCCTGAGAGGTCCGGGCCGCCGTCCGCGGGGTTCAGCCGGCCTCCTGCCGAGTCGTCCCCCAGCAGTAGCGCTCTGCCCACCCCCACGGGGCAGAGCGCTACTGCCCCGGCACCCTCTGCTCGTCGCCCCTCCCGCTGCACCGGCGGCGTGGGACCGGGAGGCGCCGGGAGGGCCCTGCGGCGCTCCGCCGGCGCCGTGGGTCAGCCGGCCGGGACGTCGACCGGGATCTCCGGGCCGAGGCGGGCGCCCTGCAGCAGCGGCAGGTCGTCGCCGGACCAGAAGCTCCCCGGGTCGTAGGCGTTCAGCGGGCGGTGGCCGGGCAGCAGGCCCATGGCCGTGTACGTGGCCGCGACCAGCTCGGCGCAGAAGACGGTCTCCGCGGACGTGTGCCGCCGCAGCCGGCCGTTCACCCAGCCGCGCACGAGGCCGCGGGTGGTCGGGAACGGCCGCCCGTCGAGGCGGGCGATCGTCCGCAGCACGGCGTCCTCCATCGCGGGGGTCACCCCGCCGTCCTCGGCGGGGCCGACGAGCTGCCGCAGCCAGGCGCGCTGGCCGTACCGCCCGCGCCAGGTGAGGACGGCGTCGCGCAGGTCGTGCAGCTGGACCCCGCGCTGGTGGGTGCCGCTCCACGCGTCCGGCAGCGACTTCCCGAGCTCGGCGTGCCAGAGCAGCGGGGGCAGGTCCTCCAGCACGACCGCCATGCCGACGTGGTTGACCGGCGCGTTGGTCAGCGCCCGGATGGCGCGGTCGGCGAGCGAGGGGCCGCGGAAGACCCAGACGTCGCCGGTGCGCGTGAGGTCGACGGCGGCATCCAGGGAGAGGTCGGGCACGGGCCGCTACGTTACGGACGTGCGCCTCTGGAAGCTGCTCGGACTGGCCGGCCTCGCGGGAGTGACCGCCGGGGGTGTCGTGCTCGCCCGCGACGAGCGGCAGCGCCGTGCCTACACCGCCGACGACGTGCGGGCCCGGCTGCACGAGCGGGCCGCGGCGGTCCCGGAGCCGGAGGCACCCGCCCCGGCGACCGCCGCCGAGCTCACCGGGGGCCGGAAGCACCGGCTGGCCCGCCTCCTCCGCCGCCCCTGACGACGGCCACCGGCGACCCCACCCGGTCGGCTCCGCATGGACGGACGGGCTGCGGCCGGGGCCACGTTTCGCCCCCGCCCACCCCGCGCATGCACCGGGGGTGGCCGACGACCAGCACGCCGAGGAGCAAGCCCCCACGGAGGGGTTCCGCGACCGCGACGACACCGCGGTGCGCGAGGAGAGCCTGGGCGAACGGGTGCTCGGCTCACTGCTCGACCGGGCGCACCTGATCCCGCCCCGGCTGGTCGGGCCGCTGGTGGCCCAGGAGCTCGCGGGCCTCGGCTGCCGCGACGTCGCCATCCACCTCCAGGACTACGACCAGCGCACCCTCCAGCCGCTGCGCGGGCGCGGGCTGCACGCGGAGGTGCTGCCCATCGACGGCAGCGCCGCCGGCCGGGCGTTCGCCACCGAGCATCCGGTGGAGACCGACGAGGGCGGCGGTGCGGTGCGGCTGCACCTGCCGATGCTCGACGGCTCGGACCGGGTCGGCGTGCTCTCCTTCACCCTCGACCGGGTCAACGCGCACGACCGCCGGCTGGCCCAGCGGCTCGCCGGCCTCGTCGCGGACCTGGTCGTGACCAAGAGCGAGTACACCGACGCCTTCGCCCAGGCGCGCACGACCCGGCCGATGAGCCTCGCCGCGCAGCTGCAGTGGCAGACGCTCCCCCCGCTGTCGATGAAGACCCCCGAGCTCGACCTCGCCGGCGTCCTCGAACCGGCCTACGAGGTGGGTGGCGACTGCTTCGACTACGCCTACGACCACCACACGCTGCACCTCGCGGTCTTCGACGCCATGGGCCACGGCCTCGAGGCCGCGACCATGTCGACCGTCGTCACCGCCGCCTACCGCCACGGCCGGCGCGCGGACGTCGAGCTCGCCCGGCTGTGCGCGGACATGGACGGCGTCGTCGCCGCCGCATACCCGGGCCGGTTCGCCACCGCCCACGTCGGGCAGCTGGACACCCGCAACGGCGTCCTCACCTACGTCAACGCCGGGCACCCGGCGGCGCTGCTCGTCCGCGACGGTCGGGTGGCCGACGAGCTCCCCGGTCCCACCGCGCGCCCGCTGGGGCTGGGCACCGGGGAGCCGGGCGCGGAGAAGGTGCAGCTGCAGCCCGGGGACCGGGTCCTGTTCTTCACCGACGGCGTCGTGGAGGAGCGCCTCGACGACGGCGAGCAGTTCGGGGAGCACCGGCTCCGCGAGCTGCTGGAGCAGAGCAGCGCGGACGGGCTGCGGGTGCCCGAGACGGTGCGCCGCCTGTCGCACGCGCTCATGGACGCCCGGCACGGGAGGACCAGCGACGACGCGTCGCTGCTGCTGGTCGAGTGGAAGCAGCCCCCGCACGACGACGAGCTCTCCCCCGACATCCCCGAGGCGCGGCCCACCCGCGGGCACGACGGCTAACCGGCCGGGAGCGCGGGACCCTCGTCCTTGAGCGCCACCCCCGAGGCCCCCAGCTCGCGGGCGGACGCCAGCAGCCGCGCCACCACGTCGGCCGCCTCCGCGTAGCCCAGCCCGTGCGGCGGCCGGACGTTCGAGACGCAGTTGCGCTCGCTGTCGGCCCGGCCGGGCCGCGGGTCCCAGGTGAGGTAGACGCCGAGGGAGTCCGCCGAGGAGAGCCCCGGGCGCTCACCGATGAGCACGAGCACCACCCGCGCCCCCAGCGCCGCGCCGATCTCGTCGCCGAGCGCCACCCGCGCCTGCGTCGCGAGCACCACCGGGCCCACCGACCAGCCGGTCAGCCGGTCCAGCAGCGCCGTCACCAGGGCGGCCCCGTGCTCGTGCACCGCCCGCGGCGAGAGCCCGTCGGCGAGCACGAGGGCGACGTCGGCGCCCTCCCGGGGCAGCGCGCACCCGGGTGCCAGCCGCCGGCCGAGGTCGGGCCGCTGCAGGTACTCGGCGCGGTCGGCCGCCGCGGAGCGGACCTCCACCACCGGCACCCCGTCGAGGCCGGCCCGCACCACCGCCGGGTCCAGCGGCGTGTGCACCGCGTCGCGGGCGACGGCGTGGGCCAGCCGGAACTCCAGCTCGCGCGCGGTCGGCAGCCCGTCGCCGGCCCGGCCCAGCGCGACCCGGGCCCGGGTCGCCGCCCGCAGCACCGCCCACGGGTCGTTTCCGGTGACGGTCACGGCCGGGCCGCCGCGAGCAGCGCCCTGGCCGCCGGCGCGTCGGCGGTCAGCGTGCGCACCCGCCCGTCGGCGTCCAGCAGGTCCATCCGCGCCAGCCACGCCTCGAACTCCGGTGCCGGGCGCAGGCCCAGCACCCGCCGGGCGGTGAGGACGTCGGAGAACGACAGCGACTGGTAGTGCAGCATCACGTCGTCCGACCCCGGGACGGCGATGACGAACGAGCAGCCGGCCGCCCCCAGCAGCAGGGTCAGGGTGTCGGTGTCGTCGGCGTCGACCTCCGCGTGGTTGGTGTAGCAGACGTCCACGCCCATGGGCAGGCCGAGCAGCTTGCCGCAGAAGTGGTCCTCCAGCCCCGCTCGCACCACCTGCTTCCCGTCGTACAGGTACTCCGGCCCGATGAACCCCACGACCGTGTTCACGAGCAGCGGCTCGAAGTGCCGGGCCACCGCGTAGGCGCGGCACTCGAGCGTCTGCTGGTCCACCGGCCGCCCGTCCACCCCGCGGTGCGCGTCGGCCGACAGCGCCGACCCCTGCCCGGTCTCGAAGTAGGTGACGTTGCGCCCGACGGTGCCCCGGCCGAGCTCCAGCGCGCCCGCCCGCGCCTCGGCGAGCAGGTCCAGCGTCACGCCGAAGCCGCGGTTGGCCGCCTGCGTGCCGGCCACCGACTGGAACACCAGGTCCACCGGCGCGCCCTGCTCCAGTGCGCGGAGGGTGGTGGTCACGTGCGCGAGCACGCAGGACTGGGTGGGGATCTCGTAGCGGCGGATCACGGCGTCGACGAGCTCCAGCAGGGCGACCGTGCGCGCCGGGGAGTCGGTGGCCGGGTTGATGCCGATGACCGCGTCCCCGGACCCCTGGAGCAGCCCGTCGACGATGGACGCCGTCACCCCGACCGGGTCGTCGGTCGGGTGGTTGGGCTGCAGCCGGGAGGCCAGCCGCCCGGGCAGGCCGAGCGTGCTGCGCAGGCCCGTCACCACCCGCGCCCGCCGCCCGACCGCCACCAGGTCGGCGTTGCGCATGAGCTTCGAGGTGGCCGCCACCATCTCCGGGGTCAGGCCGCGGGCCAGCGCGCTGATCGAGGTCTCGTCGCCCTCGGCGGCCCAGGTGAGCAGCTCGTCGCGGAACTCCCCCACGGTGAGCCCGGCCACCGGCGCGAACGCGACCGGGTCGTGCGTGTCGAGGATCAGCCGGGTGACGTCGTCCTCCTCGTAGCCGACGACCTGCTCCTCCAGGAAGGTCGCCAGCGGCAGGTCGGCGAGCACCACCTGCGCGGCGACCCGCTGCGCCGCCGACTCCGCCGCGCACCCGGCCAGCACGTCACCGGAGCGGGCCGGCGTCGCCTTGGCCAGCAGGTCCGACAGCGAGGCGAACTCGTAGGTGCGCCCGCCCAGCGTGGTGCGCCGCACGGTCATCGCACCTCCTCCTCGGCCGCGGCGAGCAGCTCGAACTCCTCCTCGGGTGCCGAGGCCACCAGGTGGTGGCGGCTGTAGACGGCGAAGTAGCCGAGGAAGAGCGCGTAGGCGCCGAGCGTCCACAGCGCAGCGACCTCGTCGACCAGGAAGGTGGCGACGACGGCCGCGGCGGCCAGCACCAGCGCGACGCCGGTCGTCGCCGTGCCGCCCGGCGTCCGGTACGGGCGGGGCAGGTCGGGCTCGCGGCGGCGCAGCACGATGTGGCTGACCATCATCAGCACGTAGGAGACGGTGGCCCCGAAGACGGCCATGTTCAGCAGCATCGCGCCCTGCCCGGTCAGCGACAGGACGAAGCCGATCGCGCCGGGCACCAGCAGCGCCAGCACCGGGGCCTTGCGGCCGTTGGTCACCGACAGCGCCCGCGGCAGGTACCCGGCGCGGGAGAGCGCGAAGGTCTGCCGCGAGTAGGCGTAGATGATCGAGAAGAAGCTGGCCACCAGGCCGAAGAGCCCGGCGTAGTTCACCACCGTGACCAGCGCCGAGGGCGACCCGGCCACCTCCAGCGCCTCCACGGGCGGGTTCCCGCTGGCCGACATGGCCGCCGAGCCCCCGGCGCCCGCGGTGAAGACCAGCATGAGCAGCGCCAGCACCAGCAGCAGGCCCATGGCCGCGACGATGCCGCGCGGCATGGCCCGGGCGGGGTCGCGGGCCTCCTCGGCGGCCAGCGGCACGCACTCGACCGCCAGGAAGAACCAGATGGCGAACGGGAACGCCGCCCAGATGCCCATCAGCCCGAACGGCAGGAAGTCCGAGGCGCCGGCGGCGTCGGTGGGTGCGATGTCGAGCAGGTTCGCCGAGTCGAACGCCGGGACCGCCCCCACCAGGTACACGACCAGGCCGGCGACGGCGATGCCCGCGATGACCAGCATGACCGAGAGCGCCTCGCCGACGCCCATGAGGTGGATGCCGATGAACAGCGCGTACACCGCCAGGTACACCCACCAGCCGTCGGTGATGCCGAAGAGCCCGAGCGACTCCACGTAGGCACCGATGAAGGTGGCGATCGCGGCGGGCGCGATGGCGTACTCGATGAGCACCGCGACCCCGGTGGCGTACCCGCCCCAGGGGCCTAGCGCCCGGCGGGCGAAGGTGTAGCCACCGCCCGCCGTCGGCAGGGCGGAGCCGAGCTCGGCGAGCCCGAGCACCATGGCCGAGTACATGACCGCCATGAGGATCACGGCGATGAGCAAGCCGCCGAAACCGCCCTCGGCCAGGCCGAAGTTCCAGCCCGCGTAGTCCCCGGAGATGACCGCGGCGACGCCGAGACCGGCCAGCAGCACCCAGCCGGCGGTGCCGGTGCGCAGCTGCCGCTTCTGGTGGTAGCCGGCCTCCACCGTCTCGGCCTCCACGCCGTGCCGGGCGACCGGCCGGGGGTGGTGTTCCTGCGGTTCCGCGGTCATGGGCCGGCCTCCGGGTGAGCCCCCGCAGGTCGGGTGGGGTCAGCCTGGCCCGGCGCCGTCGCCGGGGCAATGCCCTGCGACGGGACGGAACAGGCTGTTCACACGCCCGCCTCAGATGTTGCGCCAGCGCCCCTCGACGGCGTTGCCCTCGGGCCGCGACCGGAACACGTTGCCCTCGGTGGGCGGCGCGTCGTCCCCGGCCAGGGCGAAGGTGCGCAGCAGCGGCTCGACGAGCCGGTCGTAGAGCCCGGGCAGCAACCGGAACCCCGCCGTGACGACGTGGTTGAACACGCCGGCCTGCACGGCCCGGCGCGGGCGGTCCACCGTGGCGAGCACCCGGCGGGCCACCCGCGCCGCGGAGTAGACCGGCGGGGGCGGGCGGCCGGTCGAGCCGGCGTACGAGGCCCCCTGGTAGTAGATCGGCGTGTTGACACCGCCCGGGTGCACCACGGAGACGGAGATCCCCGGCTCGTCCCGGGTCTCCTGCTGCAGCACCCGGGCCAGCGCCAGCTGACCCCACTTGGCGACGGCGTAGCTGCCCAGCACGGGAGTCGTCACGGTGCCCAGCAGCGAGTTGACGATCACCAGGTGACCGCCGCGCTGCCGGCGGAAGACCGGCAGGACGTGCCGGGCCAGCGTCGCGGTGCCGTGCAGCGAGGTGTCGACGACGCGCTCGTACACCTCCTTGGGGACGTCCTCGATCCGGCCGTAGGCCATCACCTGGGCGGAGTGCACGACGACGTCGAGGCGGCCGAACTCGCGCACCGCGGCGGCGACGACCGCGGCGATCCCCTCCTCGTCGAGGACGTCGGCCGGGCAGACCGTCACGGCCGCGGCACCGGCGGCGCGCAGCTCCTCGGCGGTCTCCTCCAGCGCCGACCGGCCGCGGGCGACCAGCACCAGGTTCGCGCCGCGGCCGGCCAGCCGCAGCGCCGTCGCCCGGCCGATGCCGCTGGACGCGCCGGTGACCAGCACGGTGAGGGGTGACCCGCTGGGGTCGGGGATCGGCACGGGGGGTGCTCCTCGCTGCGGCGGCGGCCGGTGCCCGAGGACACCGGTTGTCCGCAACCGGCTACCCGACCGACCCCGCGGTCATGCGGTGCGCCGGTCCAGTTCGGCCAGCAGCCAGCCCGGCCCGGTCACGGCGATGCCGCCGGGCAGCCGGGCGCGCAGCCCCCGGTCGGCGGTCACCACGAGCACCTCCTCACCGGCGCCCGCGAGCTCGGCGGCGGTCGTGGCGAGGGCGTCGTCCCCGCTGCCGGGCGCGCGCACCACCGCCACCCCGTCGGGCGCCGGCACGTCCCGGGCCCGGCCCTCGACGACGGCGACCACCCGGGTGCCGGGCAGCTCCTGCCCGTCGGGGCCGGGCACCGTGCTGCCCGCGAGGCCGGCCAGCCGGTCCAGCAGCCGGGTGGCCGCCCCGGCACGGTCCCGCCACCAGCCGTCGGGGCGTGCGCCGACCACGTTGGCCACGTCCACCAGCAGCACCGCCACCGCGTCCTCCTCCGCTCCCCCAGGAGCGTGCGCCGCGCCCGCCCCGCCGGACGGATCCGCCCCTACGCTGCCCCGCATGTGCCGGAACATCCGCCCGCTGGCCAACTTCGCACCACCGGCCGCCGATGAGGAGATCCACGCCGCGGCCCTGCAGTACGTGCGCAAGATCAGCGGCACCACCAAGCCGTCCCGGGCGAACGCCGAGGTGTTCGAGCAGGCCGTCGCCGAGGTGGCCGCCGCCTCCGCCCGGCTGCTCGACGCCCTGGTCACGACCGCGCCGCCGAAGGACCGGGAGGTGGAGGCCACCAAGGCGCGCGCCCGGTCCGCCGCACGCTACGGAACCTGATCGCCGCGATGGCGGAGTCCGTCCCGGTGCCGGCGCACCTGCGGGACTCGGCAGGCTGTCGGCGCCGGGGCGCAGCACCTGCCCCGGCACGCTCTGCCCCTGTGCCCCCGGGTAGTCGAGCTCTGCCCCGCCGGGGTGGGCACACCGCGAGCCAGGCAGCCTGGGCACAGCGCTACTCGCACAAGTGATCAGCGGCTCCGCCCCGCTGCCGCACACGGCACCGCGCTGCGCAGCGGCCCGTGGTCGACCGAGTTCGCCCGGGCCAGCCGCTCCTCCACCAGCTTCGGATGCAGGGCGCAGGAGGCGTGGCAGCACGCGCCGGCACCCGGTCAGCTCGGTCGCGGTGACCGTGGGCGGGCCCGTCCTGGCGGGCGCCACCTTCCGGGCGGTGGGCCACGTCCAGCTGGTGGACCGGGCCGTCGCCGCGGTGAGCGGCTGACGGCCCGGGGCCCGCTCAGTTCTCCGTCGTGGGGCCCACGTCGTGCGGGTCCGGCGTCCGGAAGCCCGGGTCGTCGGCGGAGCCGGCGTCCTGACCGGCGACGTCCACGGGCGATCCGGCGGGGTCCGCCGGCGTTCCGGCGGTCTCCTCCGGCGGATCGGGCGCCCCACCCGGCTCGCCGAAGCCCTCGGCGGTCGGCGGCGCACCCGCACCGGGGTCGGCGGCGGGGATGCCGTCGTCGGCCTCGCGGCCGGAGAAGGGGTCCAGGGGGTCCATCATCGACATGCCCTGCCCCTACCCCGCGGCCGTGCCCCACTC